>PMOH01000187.1 GCA_003161515.1 Deltaproteobacteria bacterium | reverse complement strand
CGACGCGAGTCCGCGAGCGTCGGGTGAGGGCGCCCGGATTCATCTCGATGCGAGCGCCCTCACCCGCGCCGTTGGCGCGTCCTCTCCCGAAGGGAGAGGTGATTTGGAGATAAGGAACCAAGTTGGATTCTAGTCGAGTACTGCTTGCGGTTATTTTGTCGATCATCCTGGTGGTGGCTTACCAGGAGTTGGTGCTGAAGCGGTTTTTCCCGCCTACGCAACAGCAGCAGCAGGCGGCTGAGCAGGCGAAGCAGGCCAAACTGGCGCAGGGCAATGAGACCGGCAATGGGCAGGCGTCCGCGTTGCCGAGTGGGGCGGCTGCGCCCGCGACAGTCGCGAGCGGTGTGCCGACGGGTAAGCAGTCCACTGCGATGACGCCGTCGATGGCGCTGGTGCCTGAGCGGACGATCGAAGTCGATTCGGATTTCTATGTCGCGACGTTCACAACTCGCGGCGCGCGGCTCAAGAGTTTTGTGCTCACGCGTTATCGGCAGACGCCGGACAAAAACAGTGGGCCGTACGAGATGGTGCAAGTGCAGCCGGGAGGGCATCTGCCGCTCGGAGTCGTGATGACGCGCGAGGGACAGGTATTCGACGACAGCGACCTCAGTTACGACACCAGCGCGCCGGCGAAAATCGATGCGACTGCGGGAACCGGCACGACCGCGATCTTCACCGGCAAGACCGCCGACGGCGCTACTATCACCAAGACGTTCACCTTCAAACCGTCGAGCTACGTGTTCTCGATGGATGTCACCGCATCTGGCGGCCCGGCTCTGAATCAGCTGGGCGTGTCGATGAGCCAGCCGCTCACGGCGAATCAGGGATACTACAATATCCCTACGCTGGAGGCTGACGTGGCCGACAAATCGTTCACCGAGGGCGAGAAGGACCTGAAGAAGGGAGTGCCTTCGAGGTCCGGGCCGATCACCTACGCCGGTTTCGGCGATCAGTATTTCCTGTCGGTTTTTTTGCCGGCGGATCCCAAGGTCGGCACGCTCGCGATGGCGTACACCGGCGACGAAGCGATCGCGCGAATCCTGTTCGATGGCGCGACGCGAACCCACAACGAAATCTACATGGGGCCGAAGCTGCTCGAGGCGCTGGAAGGGGTGAATCCGGCGCTTACCAAAGCGATCACGTTCGGCTGGGCGGGAATCCTCGCGATCATTTTTCTGCGCGTCCTGAAACTATTTCACTACGTCGCGCCCAACTACGGGGTCGATATAATTCTGGTGACCGTGGCCTTAAGGGTTGCGCTCCTGCCGATCTCGATCAGAAGCCAGCGCTCGATGATGAAGATGCAGCGGCTGCAGCCGCAGATTCAGCGGCTGCGCGACAAGCTCAAGGACAACAACGAGCAGTTGCAGAAGGAGATGGTCGATCTCTACAAGCGCAATCACGTTAATCCGCTCGGCGGATGCGCGCCGATGGCGCTGCAATTGCCGATTTTCATCGGGATGTACGAAGCGCTGCGGAACTCGGTCGAGCTGCGGCATGCGCCGTTCGTCGGCTGGATCAACGATTTGTCCACGCCCGACTGCCTGCATATTTCGTGGATGCCGCAACTGCCGCTGACCCATTGCCATGGCCTGCCGGTGCTGGTGCTGCTGATGGGGCTCACGAGTTTTTTGCAGCAGTACATGACGCCGACCACGCCGGATCCGAATCAGCAGCGGATGATGATGCTGACGCCGCTGATTTTCACGATCATGTTGATAAACTTTCCCGCGGGACTGGCTTTGTACTATTTTTCGTCTAACCTGCTTGGCGTTATCCAGCAATATTTCCTCAACCGCGAATTCCAACAGTACACGCCGGCCACATGAGCAATATGGACTCGACAGAAGTAGAGGCCGCCTCGGTGGAAGAGGCGACCAGGGCAGCCCTCGAGCAGCTTGGCGCGCGCGAGGACGAGGTCTCGGTCGAAATTTTAGCGACGCCGCGCGCGGGCGTGCTCGGATTGGGCGCGCGCCCGGCGCGGGTGCGAGTGACGCGCAAGTCCGCGGATGCGGCGACTGCCGCGCGGACGCCGGCGTCGTCGCCGTCGTCCGCAGCAGGGCAAGCGCCGCAGGCGCGCAGCGAAAATCCGGCTGACGGGCGTCCTCGCGGGCGCGAGAATCAGCGGCGCGGACGCGGCGACGGCCGCGCGCGCAGTCAGACTCCGCAGGCGCCGGCCGGCGACGATGACAGCGGCGCCGCGGGACGCAAAAGCGCGAACGTCGAGGAGCAGCGAATCGAGGCGATGGCTATCCTCAAGCAGATCCTCGAGCAGATGGGCGAGCCGACCGACGTACGGCAAATCGAGATCGATGCGGAGACGGTCGAGATAGAAATCAAGGGCGACGGCTCGGGGATTCTGATCGGACGGCATGGGCAGACGCTCGACGCGCTCGAATACATCGTGAATCGGATCCTCGCGCGTCGAATCAAGGACGCGGCGCCGATTTCGCTCGAGACCGAATCGTATCGCGCGCGGCGGCGCCAGCAATTGGCTCGGATGGCGCTGTCGATGGGCGAGAAGGCCAAGCGCGAGCATAAGCCGGT
>PMOH01000023.1 GCA_003161515.1 Deltaproteobacteria bacterium | reverse complement strand
CTGCGTGCGGTCGTCATATGGCTGCTGCTGCCGGTGCCCGCCAGGCTGAAGCTGCCCGTGGTGCTCGTGGTCTCAGTGTACAGTTCAGCGGTGTTGAGTGCGTCGCACTGGAAGCCGTTGAACGATGAACCTCCACACAGACCGCCCGGACCGTAGACCTTGGGCGCGCAATGCGATCCGCCCACTATCAGGGTCTTGTTATTAGGCAGCACCAGCGCAGTCGAAGTCGATTCGCGCGCGGTGTTGAGCGAACCCACCAGCCCGAAGGCGTCGCTCACCGCCTCGTAGATCTCGCTCGAGGCGGTCGAGTTGGTCGAGGTTGACAGCGGCACAAACCCGCTCAGCAGCCCGCCAGTGTCGCCGCCCGCTATCAGCACGTCTCCCGCCTGCGGCCCCGCTGACGGCGTCGATGTCGCAGTCGCCGTCGGTGTCCCCCCGGTTGAGGTAGCAGTCGCGGTTGCAGTTGACGTCGCCGTCGCAGTCGGAGTCGCCGTCGCAGTCGCAGTTGAGGTCGGAGTGCCACCGGTCGCGGTCGCTGTAGCTGTTGCCGACGCGGTCGCTGTAGCGGTTGCCGACGTGGTCGGAGTAGCTGTCGCAGTCGCGGTTGGGGTTGCACCCGTGGTTGAGGTTGCGGTCGCAGTAGAAGTTGCGGTGGCAGTAGAGGTTGCAGTCGCAGTAGAGGTTGCAGTCGCCGTAGAGGTTGCAGTGGCAGTCGAGGTTGCAGTCGCGCTGTTAGTCGCGGTTGCGGTTGCTGTTACCGTAGGCGTTCCGGTCGCCGTAGCGGTGCGGGTCGGCGTCGCGCTCGCCGTGGGAGTTGCGCTGACCGTCGCGGTCGGGGTTGGCCCGCCTATCCCGGTTCCTTCTAGTTCGTAGAAAAACGGCGTATTTTTGAATGCGCCGGTGATCGTCACTCCCTTTTTCAGCCGCACCCGACCAACCGCAGTAGGTTTGAATGCGATCAATATGTCGCAGCTGCTGCCGGCCGATATCCCGGTGGTGCAAGTAGTCGAGACCTTGATGAAGGGTGGTTTGACGCGAATGCTCGCGATCGGAATCGCGAGGGACCCTGAGTTATTGTTGAGTGTTATGGTCTGCGACGGACTCGTTAGACCAACGATAACCTGTCCGAAGGTGAGCGGCGCTTTCGGACTGACACGCAGTTTCGGATGCTTCACATCTGGAGACGAAGCTTCATCCGATTGCGCCAACGCCGGTCGCGCGAACGCAGTCAGCAGGAACAACAATAGGAAAGCGAGGCCGGTTATCGACCGCAAGAACAACCTAAAGCGCATTTGAAATTTCCTCCCCAACAAACAATCGACATCGGGGCCTCTTGCAAATCGTGCGTTTTAGCACGCCGCTTAATAGGCTCGCATGTCACAATCGACGCCACGGTAATCCGCGTAAAGCAAATTTGCAAGCTAGGTAGCTCTATAAAGCATCAAAATGTTTGGTAATTTTGAACTTCCTATTTCGACTTGGCCTTGACCTTAATCTTGATCACTTTTTTGTGGCTGGGATCGTTGCTTGTGATCGAGATCAGATCGCTCGTGGTCCCTTTTTTGGTCGGCGAGTACACCACAACGACATTGTGCATCATGCCCGCCGCAATCGATATGCCGTTGCCTCCACCCATCTCCGACAAGGGCGGATTGTGCCGCGGCGAGCTGACGTTGACCGTCAGTGTTCCAATACCCGTGTTAGTAATTGTGATGCTCGCTGAGGCCGTGGCATTCGGCGCCGCCGCGAGGCTGATAGCTTTTCGATTCACCTGGATATGTCCAGGCCCTGGCGACGCGGTCGAAGTTGGCGTTGCAGATGGGGTTGCGGTCGGCGTGGAAGTAGAGCTTGCGGTGGCTGTGGGAGTGGAGGTTGCCGTCGGCGTGGCGATCGCCAGCGGCAGGTTGTACTCCAGCACTCGATTATTTTGATTGTCGACCACATAAAGATTGCCGGGATTGTCGACTGCCAAGCCCATCGGATTCTTGAGGCTGTCGGCGCTGACTCCGGTGCATGCAAACGACGTGAAACTGCCGCAAGTCCCGAAGACCCGGTCCGCAATCGTGTCGGTGGTCAACGGAGTGTTGTATTCGAGCACCCGATCGTTAAATGCGTCGGCGATATAGAGATTGCCGCCATTGTCGACCGCAATGCCCATTGGGCCGCAGATACTGCTCGCGCTTCTTCCGCCGAGATTGCACTTGTTCGAGGTAAAGCTTCCGCCCTGGCCGAAAACCAGGTCGGCTGTAACGTCGCCGGCGCCGGGTTCGCCGCTGCCCGGATTAAGCGGCGTGTTGTATTCCAACACCCGCGAGTTGGTGGAATCGGCCACGTACAGATTGCCCATAGCGTCAAGTGCGGCGGCCACCGGAGCGCAAAGATCGATCGCGCTCGACGGTTTGAAAGACCCGCCAGTATCGGAATTGCACCCATTCGAACTGAAGCTTCCGTTTTGACCAAAGACCAGCGCCGCCGATGCACCCGACGTCACCGGTTCGCTGTATTCGAGCACCCGGTTGTTCATTTTATCGACCACGTACAGATTTCCCGATACATCGGCTGCTACGCCCACTGGACCGGCCAGGCTGCTCGCAGTGATTCCACCATTGTTCTGAGTCCTCGAAGTGAAGCTCGCGCCCTGGCCGATCACCAGGGTGGCGGGACCGGCTACGCATGGGAATCCGCCGCCGCACGCCGCGAACGGATTGGGATACTCCAGCACGCGATTATTCCCGGTGTCCGCGACGTAGAGATTGCCGAGTCCATCGACCGCAACTCCGTTGGGCGTGCAAAGTCTGCTGGCGTTGACCGCGACGCCGTCCACCCCGTCGCAAGTGTACGAGAGGAAATCCGGCTGGCCGATCACCAGGTCGGCAGCCGCACCGTCGGCAAAGGTGGCCGCGTCTCTCCATCCCAACACCCGGTTGTTGTCGAGATCGGTAACGTAAATGCGATTCGGCGTCGAGCTGAAATCGATTGCTACCGACGCTGGATTCGACAGTCCTCGACTGTCAGTCAAGTTTGAATTCTGATGCGTAAAATCCAGCTGCCCAAGGACTCCTTCAGCCGTCGTATCTGCCGCAAGCGGCGTGTTGTACTTGAGCACGCGATTGTTGCCACTATTCCCGGCGTCAGCCACGAACAGGTTGCCCGAACCGTCGATCGCAACCCCGATGGGAGTGCACAAGTCATTCGCCGTACTTTCATCGGTGTCATTCAAGACGCCGACGTCGGAATTGCAGTTGTTCGAGGTGAAGTCACCGCCCTGGCCAAGGACGAGATCAGCGGTCGTGTTGGTCGTTAGTGGCGGATTGTACTCGAGCACCCGACCGTTATTGCTGTCCGCCACATAGAGGTTGCCCGCCGCATCGATTGTGACGTCGGTTGGATTGCACAAATCATCGGCGCTGGAGCCGGTGTCGAAAGTGTCGCCGTCGCAGTCGCCGGAAGTGAAGCTGCCACCCTGTCCATATACCTGGTTGGCGGTCGTCGTCGGCGGTGCGTTGTATTCCAGCACCCGGTTGTTGATGCTGTCCGCGATGAAGAGGTTGCCCAGGCCGTCCAGTGCGATTCCGGTTGGTACGCACAAATCACTGGCAGTCGGAGACCCTCCGCCCGTGTCGGTATTGCAGTCGGAAGTAGTGAAGCTTCCGTTTTGGCCAAAAACCATGCCTGCGACGGTCTCACTGGTCAGCGGCTTGTCATACTTCAGCACTCGGTCATTGTCGCTATCGGCGACGTAGAGATTGTCCAAATTGTCCACTGCCAGTCCGGTCGGTCCGCATAGGTCGGCGGCGGTGGAAAGATTGGTGCCTGTGTCGAAGTTGCATTCAAACGACGTGAAGCTCCCGCCCTGGCCTAAGACCAGGCTGGCCGGCCCGCCAACGCAGGGGAACGTGCTGCATGCTTCGAACGGGCTGGAGTACCCGAGGACCCGGTTCCTGAGACTGTCCGATACGTAAAGATTGCCCGCGTGATCCGTCGCTACTCCCGATGGATTGCACAGATTGTCGGCGCTGGTCACGTTGCAAATGCAGATGCTGCCGGCGATGGTAGGGGTGCATACTGACGACAGGAAATCGGGCTGGCCGATCACCAGGTCGGCAGGAGCCCCATTTGCGAATGCGTCAGCGTCCTTCCAGCCCAGTATCCGGTCGTTATCTGAATCGGCGACGTAAATACGATTTGGCGTGGCGCTGGTGTCTATCGCCACGCTGACTGGGTTGGATAGCCCCATCGCGTCCACCAGGTTGGGAGTGGAATGCGTGAAATCGAACTGCCCCAGCACCCGGTCTCCGGTGATCCCGGTGGCGAGCACCATCGCGGCAAACGCCAACGACACTATCGCGGCCGCAATACCAAACGTCCGCCAGGCCATACTCTTACCGCTCTAGAAATACTTTGAGATGCAGATTCCGCACTTGTAACTTCATGTTCCATCCGGGTGGTCTAAAAGTAGCAAAAGCCGCCAACCGTGCAAGCCCGGACTTACCAAACCCGATTAAATTTTCGCCCTTGGATGCGACGACGCCGCTCCCCGTTGAGGGAGCGGCGTCGCCGGTTAGTCATTCAGTTTCGATAGGCCCGCTACTGCAGCAGTGCCGAGGCCGGAGAATTGGCCGGGGTCGAGGCCGGTGCCGACGTCCCCAGCGTCCAGGTTCCAGCGCTCGGACTGAACAGCTCGTAGTAGTCGGTCTGGCCAGTCGAGCCGCACAGGGTGCCAGCCTCTGCACTGCCAATCGCTGCCGACGCCAGGCTTCCGACTGCGCATTC
Organism: Deltaproteobacteria bacterium; assembly: GCA_003161515.1. GTDB lineage: Bacteria > Desulfobacterota > Binatia > Binatales > Binataceae > Binatus. The sequence goes on along the minus strand of PMOH01000023.1, from coordinate 27 downwards.
GCCACCTACCACTAACAGGTCTCCCGA
>PMOH01000390.1 GCA_003161515.1 Deltaproteobacteria bacterium | reverse complement strand
CGCATCCGCTCGACTCGCATCTGAAGCTGGGCGCGAACTATCGGCCGCGTGAAATCGCCACGCATTTTAATTTCAGCGCGGAGGGCGGGCTCGCTGGAGCGGCGCTCAAATGCGTCGGCATCGGGAAATGCCGCAAGACCGAGGCGGGCACGATGTGCCCGTCGTACATGGCGACGCGCGAGGAAGTACACTCGACTCGCGGTCGCGCGCGAATCCTGTTCGAGGCTCTCACCACCGATTTGCTGCCTGAGGGATTCGCTGATGCCGCGCTCAAGGATGCGCTCGACCTGTGCCTCTCGTGCAAAGGATGCAAGGCCGAGTGTCCGTCGTCGGTGGATATGGCGGCGTACCGCGCGGAGTTTTTCGCGAACTACTATCGAAGTCATCGGCGTCCGCTGTCGTCAGCATTCTTCGGTAGGCTGAACGAAGTCGCGCGGCTCGCGTCGTACGCGCCGTCAATCGCGAACGCGATATCGCACGCACCGATTTTCGAGAGTCTCGCGAAGAAAGCGCTGGCGATTCATCCGGATCGCGAATTGCCGCAGTTTGCGCGACGAACTTTCCGCTCATGGTTCGAGCGCCGGACCGCTCCCAAAGCCAGCATGCGCGAAGTCGTGCTGTTCGCCGACACCTTCAACAACTTCTTCGAGCCGCAGGTCGCAATCGCGGCAGTTGAAGTGCTGGAGCGCGCGGGTTTTCGTGTGATCATCCCGCGCCATCATCAATGTTGCGGACGCCCGCTCTACGATCAGGGGATGCTCGAGCAGGCGCAGGCCCGCCTCAGAGATATAATGGAAGTTCTGGATCCATTCGTCGCCGTCGGTATTCCGATCGTCGGGCTGGAGCCGAGCTGTATCCTGACTTTTCGCGATGAGCTGCCGTCATTGTTTCCAAACGACGCGCGGGCCGCTGCGCTCGCGTCGAATTCATTTATGCTCGACGAGTTCCTCGTCCGTGAAGCGCCTGATTTCGCGCCGCCCGAACTGCGGCGAAAGACAATCGTGCAGGGGCATTGTCATCAGAAGGCAATCGCGGGAATGAACACCGAGATCGCGCTGCTATCGCGCGCGACGGGCACTGAACTCGAAGTACTCGACGCGGGATGTTGCGGGATGGCTGGTGCGTTCGGCTACGACCGCGATCATTTTGAAATATCGAAACAGATTGGCGCGCGAGTTTTGATTCCGGCAATCGACAACGCGCCCCCCGACGCGATCATCGTCGCCGATGGTTTCTCTTGCCGCTCGCAGATTCGGCATTTCTGTCCGTCGCGCACGCCGATGCATCTGGCGGAAGTGCTGAACCTGCGGGTAGGCTAACTTCGTCCCGCTGCGCTACATTCGCGTCACTGAGGAACCAACATGCGACTTGGAATCACTATCCCGTTCGAGCCGTTCAACGGCACTCATTTTCCCGAGCTGGTGCGCACGGCCGATCGATGCGGCTACACCGACGCGTGGTCGTACGAATCTTACTCGACCGACGCGTTTGCGCCGATTGCCGCGGCCGCGATGCTCACTGAGAAGATGCGCTTCGGCTGCGCGATCATTCCCGTGTTCACGCGGCCGGCGCCGCTGATTGCGATGTCGGCGGTCACCGTCAACGAGCTGGCCGGCGGGCGGTTTATCCTGGGCTTGGGAATCTCGACGCCGAACATCGTCGAGAATTGGATGGGCGTGCCGTTTCAGAAGCCGGTGACGCAGATGCGCGAGACGGTCGAGGCGCTGCGGGCGATTTTCCGCGGCGACAAGGTCACGATGGCGGGCGCGAAGGTCAAGATAAACGGCTTCCGCCTCGACACGGCGATTACGCATCCGCCGAAAATCTACATCGGTGCGCAAGGCGCCAAGATGCTGCGATTGGCGGGCGAGATTGGCGACGGCGTGATCGTCAACTTCATCACGCCCGAGACGGTCGCGCCGATGCTCGACAACACCCGCGACGGGATGCGCGCGGCGGGCAAGGATCCCGCGGGACTGGACGTCGTTTGCCGGATAATCTGCGCCGTCGATGAGGACGAAGCCGTCGCGCGCACGCTGTTCCGCCGATCGCTGACGGCCTACGTGACGGTGCCGCAGTACAACAAGTTCTTTCGCGAGATCGGTTACGAGAAAGAAGCGACGATCGCGATCGACTCGTGGAATGCGGGCGATCGCAAGAAAGCGCTCGAGACGATTCCCGACGAGATGGTCGAGAAGATTTTCGTGTTCGGCACCGCCGAGAAATGCCGGCGGCGGCTTGACGATTATGCGCGCGCCGGGATTACAACTACCGCGCTGCAATTTTCGTCGTTCGCGAGGACGCCTGAAGAGCGGCGGGTGAAAGTATTGCGCGCGATCGAGCGGCTGGCTGCGGTATAAAAGAACGCGCCCCGCCGGGAGGGGACGGGGCGCGCTTGTCGTCACGAAACGCGCGAGAGGTGCGCGTTCCGGCTATCCAAGAGTTACCGGATGTACTGAAGCAGGGGCGCGAGCATCGAGCCGTTGCCGTACTGCTGTCCGTATCCGGCGTTGTATCCGCCGCCGTTCCCGTACGCGGGCGCTCCACGATATCCGCCCAGTCCGCCGAGCAGTCCGCCATTGTAGCCACCGTTGTTGTACACTGGCGCTCCACGGTATCCACCGTATCCACCCAATCCGCCGAGTCCACCGAGCAGCCCGCCTCCGTAAGGCGCTCCGCCGGCACATCCGCTGCCTAGCGCCCACTGATTCTGACGAAGCACATCAGCAGCGGCGGCCGGATGACCAGTTGCACGGTCACGCGCATAGGTTCTCATCACGTGCGACGCTGCGCCGCATCCGCCGCCCCCATAGCCGCCACCGTAGGGAGCCGCGTAGACCGGAGCCGCGTATGCCGGGGTCACGTACGCCGGCGCACCGTAGTAACCGCGGCCGTAGTTGGCATTGTCCCAGCCCCGATGTCCGCGCCATGCGGGTCGCATCCCAACCGGCGCCGGCATAAAGGTGCCGTTGCGGAAGTCATGCCGGGGCGCGACGCTGGACGTCGACGCGAAACTGCGCGCTTGCGAATTGTTAAAACGGCCGTGGTCCTTGGCAGCCGCCGTCAGCGGCATCGCCAGCATCGCCACACCAACCAGCACCGTCATCAGACCTCGTTTGGAATTCATCGTTCGGTTACCTCTACCGGAGTGAGTGAGCATTAAAGATGCCATCGGCTGTTTTCTCAAAACTTCTTGCATCGCACATTCTAGTACGCAATCAGACGAATCAGGTTGCACTAAATTCGAAATTAAAAAACGAAGAACGTCAACGGAGAGAATGACTTAACGTATGTTCAGATTCTGACGCCGTGGAATAAACGAACGTTCAGACAACCGGCGCAAAGGTGGGTTCGCGGCGACGAAAATAAACAAATGTTCAGACGCAGGATGACGAAAAAATCAGACGAAGGTGCGGCGCGCGAGATAGTACATAACGGCGCCGACGATTGCGTAGGCCGCGATTCCTTCCAGCAGGGTCGCGCCGCTGGTGACGACCGCTACCGCAACCACCAGGATGGTGCCGACGACGGCGACGACCTGCTCGATGCGTTTTTCGCGGGCGCGGACCCGGGCGACATGCTCGCTGATACGCGCGCCACAGCCGGGGCATACGCCGCCGCGCTTGACGACCAGGTCACTCCCGCACTCGGGACATTCGATTTTAGTTCGCAGCGGCATCGCGGTTACGACGAAGACGCTACGAGCTACCGAGTTCGCTGGCAAGGCCATGACTCAAGGACGATTTGGCTTTTGTCGAGAAGCTCGCCGGCGAGGGACCTCGAAAAACAATCCGGCTGAAAACAACCAGGTCCTGAGCGGTGGGATCAGGATGCTGCTCGGCACGATGCAGCCGGCGTACCGGGTGCAGCGCACGCTCTCCAGCTTTATCTTTCGGCGAAGACAATTACAGGTGGGCGTCGCCGAATTCACTCTAAAGTGATCAAGCAGGATTTCGAGGGCGCTTAAAT
>PMOH01000455.1:4183-4503 GCA_003161515.1 Deltaproteobacteria bacterium | reverse complement strand
CCCGACTACAACGATTTCATCATATCGCAGTTCAAGCTCACGCCGGGACTCAAGGTGGTGGTGGACGGGGGCAACGGTTGCGGCGGGGTGATCGCGGCGCCGCTGATGAAGCGGCTCGGGCTCGACACGATCGAACTCTACACCGAGATGGACGGACGCTTCCCGAACCATCATCCGGATCCGACGGTCGAAGACAACATGCGCGATCTGATCGCGGCGGTGAAGAAAAATCACGCGGCGGTCGGAATCGCATACGACGGCGACGCCGATCGAATCGGCGCGGTGGACGAGAACGGAAAAATCGTCTGGGGCGACGAGCT
>PMOH01000455.1:1513-4115 GCA_003161515.1 Deltaproteobacteria bacterium | reverse complement strand
GGCTTCGACGACGCGATCTACGCGTCGTTCCGCCTGCTGGAAATTCTGAGCAAGGAGGGTCGCGGCCTCGGCGCGATTCTCTCGGATCTTCCCGCGAGCCATATCACGCCGGAGATTCGTGTCGATTGCCCCGACGATCGCAAATTCGAAGTGGTGCGGCGCGCGGCGGAATTTTTCCGCCAGCACTATCAAGTCATCGACATCGACGGCGTACGCGTGAATTTTGCCGACGGATGGGGTCTCGTGCGCGCGTCGAATACGCAACCGGCGCTGGTCACGCGTTTCGAAGCGACCAGCGAAAAACGCCTGGCCGAAATTCGCGCGCTGTTCGACAGCAAGCTGCGCGACCTCGGCGCGATCTGACGCGATGGCTCGACCTTCCGCGCCGCATCGCGCGTCGGTGCTGATAATCGCAGGCGGCCGCGGCACTCGATTCTGGCCGGCGAGCCGCGAATCGAATCCCAAGCCGCTGTTTTCGATCGACGGTAAGACCAGCCTGCTCGCCGACACCATCGCGCGTCACTCGCCGCTCATCCCGCGCGAGCGAATATTCGTGCTGGCTGCTCAGGCGCACGAAGCGCCGTTTCGCCGCGCGCTGCGAGGGCTGATTCCCGCGCAGAACCTGATCGTCGAACCGTTGGCGCGCGGCACCGCGGTCGCAATCGCGTATGGCGCCGCGGTTATCAGGCGCCGGCTCGGCGACGGGGTCATCGCGTCGGTCGCTGCGGATCATCACATCGTGACCGGCGAGCAATATCGCCGCACGCTCGCGGATGCGATCGGTCTCGCCGCGGCGCAGGATTCTATAGTCGCTATTGGAATTCCACCGACGCGGCCTGAGACCGGTTACGGCTATCAGAAGATTGGCGCAAAAGTCGGCGCCGGATTTCGAATCGAGAAGTTCGTCGAGAAACCGCCGCTCGCGATTGCGCGCCGGATGCTAAAAAGCGGGCGTTACTTGTGGAACGCCTCGATGTTCGTGGCGTCGACGCAAACGCTGGCGAGCGAGTTCGCCGCGCATTCGCCACTGCTCGGCATCGCGGCTGAAAAACTCGCACGCACGCCGCGGACGAAACTCGCGCGCGCGTACGGCCGTCTGCGGTACGACTCCTTCGACCGCGTCATCATGGAGAAGAGCACCAATGTGCTCACGGTGCGCGCGCGATTCACCTGGCATGACGTAGGATCGTGGGACGGCCTGTGGGACGCGGTCGGCGACGCGAGCGGAAACGTGATTCGCGGCAACGCGATCGCGCTTGAGTCCGAGCGCGTGCTAGCGCATTCGGACTCGCGCCTGATGGTGCTGTTCGGCGTGCGCGATCTGATCGTCGTCGATACCGGAGACGCGATCCTGATTGCACATCGCGAACGCTCGCCCTACGTCGGGCGCGTCACCGAAGAGCTTAAGCGCCGGGGATTGGAACGTTACCTCTAGAATTGTAATGCGGGGCTGCGCACCCCGCACCCGCGGCAGGGGTGACCCCTGCACCCAGTAACCAGAAAAAAAAGATGCGGGCTGACGCCCTGTTAGGAAGTTTGGGCGCGAGGACGCGAAGCGTGCTCGCACTCAGCGGCGCAAATACAGCTCGACGACTCCTCCCGAAATAGTTCGAACAGGCCGTAAGGCCGCATCTTCTCTGTTCCGAATACTGGGTGCAGGGGTCACCCCTGCCGCGGGTGCGGGGTGCGCAGCCCCGCATTACAATTAATCGAGTGCCATTGCGTCGCACATCATTGCCAGCTTGCGCAGTTCGCTTTCGCGAACTTCGTCTTCGACTGCCAGTTCCAGCAGCGTGGCTGCGATGCCGTCATCGACGGATTCCCACCTCATCGCGTTGAGTCGCAGGTCAACTGCCAGCGTGCCCAGCACTTCGAGGTCGCCGCTCAGGCGCGCCCAGTTGTTCGAGCCGTCATGCAGCGCGGCTTCCGGCAATTTCGACCAGACGTTGTTGTCCGCGAGAAGCGAGTTGAGCACCTTGACGTGGCCGGCTTCCTTTTCGGCGAGCGCTTCGACTCCGGTCTTTATATTTGTCGCAGTCATCGGGGCGTGACGCTTCAAGCGCTCGACGAGCCCCTGATTCCGGCCTGCGATCACTGCCAGTTCCTCGAGCAATTCCACGCGCGCCGATGCCGGCGAAAACAATCTCTGGAAAAATCCCATGCCAGTAGCCATCTCCTCGCTCTCTCACGCCCGATGCGCGATGTGATTATGCAGATCGGTGGCGCATCGCGACAATAGCTATCGGCATCGCGGCCGCGTCTGTCAAGGGAGCTACGAATTGAACAGCGCGCGCACCAGCGACGATTCGCGCTGGAAGAAACCGCGCGTGTGGTATGAATCCTCGAGCCGCAGATGAGCGTAATCAAGGTAGTGCCCGATTTCATGCATCAAGGTTCGCACGAAGGTCTTAGGCTTGACGACGTCGTGGCGCTGCGCCGTGCGCATCCAGAGCACGATGTACGGCTGCCGGCGCAGCCGCGGATCGTAAGGATAGAACAGCCCGTGCAGCTCGCCGCGCGTGTTGCGAGGACGCACGCCGCGAATCTCGACGTTTACCGGCGGGGTCGCGAGGCCGCGGCAAATCTCCGCGGTCAACGCGCG
>PMOH01000455.1:0-1467 GCA_003161515.1 Deltaproteobacteria bacterium | reverse complement strand
TGAGCGCGCGACGAGAGCCGGTAGAAATACGACGGCAACCGCGCCTGGGAATTCGTGCGAAGGGTCAGTCCGGTAGCCACCACACCTCCAATCGCCGGATACTCACTTCCGGCGCCGCATCAACGCGACTATCATCCGCGCAATAGTCACAAGGGGCAAGTACTATGCAACTGAGTATTGTCGAAATAGCCAAACCCATCGACGCCAACGTGATCATCGGGCAGGCGCATTTTATCAAGACGGTCGATGACGTTTACGAGGCGCTGGTGCAGGCGGTGCCGAATATCAAGTTCGGGTTGGCATTCTGCGAGGCGTCGGGGCCATGCCTGATTCGGCATACTGGCACCGATGCGGCGCTCGAGCAGTCGGCGATCGAGGCAGCGTCGGCGATTGGGGCAGGGCACGTATTCGTCGTGATTCTCGGCAACGCGTTTCCGATCAACGTGCTCAATCAAATCAAGTCGGTGAGCGAAGTGTGCACCATCTTCTGCGCAACGGCGAATTTGGTGCGCGTGATAATTGCGGAGGAAGCGAATGGACGCGGCGTAGTTGGCGTGATCGACGGCAGTCCGCCCAAGGGCGTCGAGACTGCTGAGGATCAGGCGGAGCGGCGCGCGATGCTGCGGCGATTCGGCTACAAGCAATAGGCCAGCCAGCTTTACGAATGTTTAGGTGGCTGCGATGGATCACATTTCCAGTCGCAGCTAACCTTATAGATGAGGCAGTACTTCTGATGAGCGGCGGCGGGCGGCAGCCAGCAAAATCGAATCCGGCGAAAAAGAAACCAGCCGAGTGGAGAATTCGCGGATGGCGCGTGCGAAATCTCGCCGCGGGCGGATTTCTGCTGGCGTTCTTCGCGGTGGGATTTTACCTCGCCCAACTGTACGGCGAGATTTCCGCGCTGATCGAGCAGCGTCGCGCCGCCCTGACCTCCGCGATTTTCTCGGCGCCGTTCCCGATTCGCGCCGGCGACGACCTCGATCGCAGCGGGCTGCTGGATCGGCTGGCGCAGTTGAGCTATTCGCCGGTGCCGGCGGCCAATACCCCCGGCGAATATACTCGCGCGAAAAATGCGATTGCGATTTACCTGCGATCGTTCAAGGTCGGTGCGAAGGAGCACCCGTCCGAGATGGTGCGGGTGAGCCTGCAGGGCACGCGAATCGCGGGCGTTGCCGATTCGTTCGGCGTCTCCAAGTCCGAGGCGATGCTCGAGCCGGAAGTGATCGGACGCCTCTTTCCGGGCGCGCCTGCCGAGCGGGTCGAGGTCCAGCTTGGCCAGCTGAAGCCGTACCTGCCGAAGGGACTGCTGGCCAACGAAGATCGTTTTTTCTATTACCATCCGGGAATCGATCCGATTCGAATCGTCGAGGCTGCGATTTCCGATTTTCGATCGCATCGCCTGGCCCAGGGCGCCAGCACGCTCACGCAGCAACTCGCGCGGACGTTCATGGAGCGTCGCGAGCGCAG
>PMOH01000033.1 GCA_003161515.1 Deltaproteobacteria bacterium | reverse complement strand
GGGGTTAGGGGTTAGGTTGCTTCCCCTCTTGCCCCATCTTCAAGGTGCCGACAATCGGTACGCCCATCGGACCGACCGGAATATATACTTCCGTATGATTGGGTGAGTTCACCATTTTTTGCTGCGCCTGGATCGCCTCGTACTGGACATAGAGTGGCGTCAGTTTCTGGTTGATCGTGTCCATCGCTTTGGCGACGCCTTCCGCTTCGGCTTCCCGGATCTGCGCCTTTGCTTTTGCAGTCTGGATCTCGATGGTTGTCTGTTCCAGCACTTGCGTAGCCGCGAGTTTGTTCGCCACCGACTGCGCCACCGTTTCGGGATATTGGATATTGCCGATTACGACGCTGATGATCGTGAACGGGGTGCCTTGAGTCAGCTTTAAGATTCGGTCCTGCACGGCCGATCCGATAGTATCGATGTTGTCCTTGATATCGAGCCCATCGTACTTTTGAACCTCGTCGCGCGTGTAGGTCCGAAACGGTTCCTTGATGAAGTTGTTGTAGGCGGACGCGAGTGGATTCTCTCCCGTCTCGCCATACTTTTCGACGAAGACCTTGACGTTCTCAGGATCTATCTTCCACAGCAGATGCGCCTGGAACTCGATATGAAGATTGTCCTTGGCGAGCACGGCAGTCGGGCCGACAAATTGTTCCGTGCTGGTATTCGGCGTCACCGAGATGTTGGTGACCTCGAGCATCCATCCCAACCCGGTTGACGTCGGTCCCGTTTGAAGTTCATAGAATCGCGCGGGCATCGTGTAGGGATGCTTGGTGACGTAGCCGACGTAGCCCGCGGGCGTAGATGGATTCGAGCATCCGATGATACCAAGCGCCAACAACGCAAGTAGTCGTCGCATTCTTCTCTCCCCCTAAGACTCCCCTCGTGCATGACGAGGGGCGAGTTGACTATTTTCCTCTGCGCGGCTGCTACTTGCCGGAGCCGGACGCGGTCAGGTCGTGTGACGGATGCTTTGGGTCGTCGCTGGTGATGCTCAGGATCTGCGATGGAGTAGCGCCTTTGGTTGTCGGCATGAAGTGCACCGAGACGTTCCGAGTCTTGCCCTTCGCGAGAGTGAAAGTGCCGCTACCGGTGAAGGCAAATGGCGGATCCAGGGTTCCGATACTTACCTGAAGAGGAGCCTTGCCTTTGTTTTTGATCTTGAGCTTTTTGCTCGCCTTCGAGTTGACCTTAACCGATCCGAAACTCAGGTTGCCCGATACGCTCAACGTTCCGAACGGCGGCGTCGGAGTGGCAGTCGGCGTCGCCGTTTGAGTTGCGGTGGCCGTCTGCGTCGACGTTGCAGTAGCCGTCGCGGTTGGAGTCGCAGTCGGCGTCGGGCTAAGTGTTGCGGTGGCTGTGATGGTAGCGGATGGAGTGGCCGAGATAGTTGGCGTTCCCGACCCGCCCGGAGTTGGCGTGTCGCTCGGGGTCGGGGTATTCGACGGAGTAGGAGTTCCGCTGCCTGTTGCGGTCGCGGTATTAGTCGCAGTGGAGGTGGCGGTGGTAGTCGCGGTTGCAGTGGCAGTCGGAGTCGCAGTGGCCGTTGGGGGCGCAATCAGTCGCGCCTCGGCGATGTATGTGCCCCAATTGAGGCCCACCGTCGAAGACGTTGCGAATTCCGCCGCCACCCAAATCGCGGTCTGATCACTGGGATCGACACCGGCACCCGAATAGTCACCCCATCGGAATGGCCCGCCAGACGTGTCGTTGCTGCTGTAAGCCTTTGCACCCGCTTGAAAGAGCACGGGCGTTCCCAGCGTGTTGACCGGATCGCCGGCGAGGCGTCCATCGACATACGCCGACGGGAATTCGTTGGATGAAGATTGAGAGAAGGACGTGATCAGGTCGTCAGAGCTGTCGAGATCGACCGAAGGATAGTAGTCGAAGAAATTCTTGGTGCCGAACGAGAAATCCTGGTTCACGACCGGACTCGCGCCGCCAGTCAGCACTTCGAAGAATTGCATGCAACTGCGTTGCGTCGTGTCGCCAGACGGCTTGCACATGTCGTTCCCCGACGCCCACAGGATCCCGTCGCGATAGACCGCGTCGAGGATGCGCTCATCTCCTGTGTCTATATCGTGGGAACTGTTCTTCTGCGGCGCAGATGGGGGAAAGGTGAACGGCGTGACGGTCGCGATAGTGTCGTCCGCTATGCTTCCGGGAGGAACGCCGGTGACCGTCCAGATGTTCAGATCGCTACCTAACGCCGAGACCATGAAGAGGGTTGAGGTTGATGAGCGGCTCTTGGCCGGAATGATTGGGAAATCGGAGTTGTCCTCGGCCGCCGGATTGAAATCCGTATCTATTGTTGCATCGCCGGCCAGCAGTTCGCTCTTGTTCCACACCAGGAACTCGTTCCCTTCGTACGGTCCTGTGTTGCAGTTGGGATTGCACGAAAACGAGTTGCCCCCGGTCACGATTTTGTCGTCGTTGAATCCGAGCGACGGCTGATCCGGAAAGTCGCCCATCGTCTCAACCGCATAAGTGTTGAAGCCGTCGGCCGGATTCGAGTCGATCGAGACCGCCAGCTCGAAGAATCCATTTTGGGCGGTGGCGATATCGGTGGTGTCGAGAATCAGAAACGAGATGTACCATCGGCCGGCAAGGGTATCGTACTCGATTCTTGGATCGCTCGAAAATATGGTGGGGTCAACGTTGAAAAGACTGTTGAGATTGAAGGTGTCCAGGTTCGTGCCGCTCTTGTCGAAGACTCTTGCGACGATGTTGGTCACTTCGATGATATTGTTCGGCCCCGCTGCCACTTGCGTGTCGGGAGGTTCGCAATCGGGGCCGCATTGAGAATCAGGAAATGCGAGGCCGTTGAAGTTGGTCGAGAAGGTCGGCGTGGTGGCGCTTAATGCGAGCGTCGCAAGCGAGGGAAGCCCGGGTAGTATCGCGCCGCCGTCGATCGCAGCTTTGCGCAGTCGATAGGCGACCGGATCGGCGACTCGACGCGGCCGCGAATGCCGGCCAACGCTCGCCGTCACGGGCGGCAACTCGAGTGGATAGACGGTTCCCGTTCGCACCGCGAGACGATGCTGCATCGCATGGCTCGATTGAGGTGCGGCGCTGCTGCCCGCGCGCGCTGGCAGCGACGACCATGCCGCGATCAAGGCGGTGAATAAAACGACGGCGAACGCCGCGACGATGTGTCGGGGCGTCAAGACAGAATTGCTGCGGTCACTCATCTACTACCAAACGCCGATATAATGTATGCGAGTGCAGACCGTTGCTACAATCGTTCTTCTGCTCAAATGCACGGTGAGGTGAGATTACCCGATGATTTTGAAAGTTGCACGTCTCGGATTCCCGTCGCTACGCACCGCGTCCAGCCCGGTGCCGGCCGATCGGATCAAAACCAGGGAATTTCAGCAGCTGATCGACGACATGATCGAGACGATGTACGAGTACAGCGGCGTCGGACTCGCCGCCCCGCAGGTCCATCTACCGATTCAACTCGCCGTGCTCGAAGTGCATGACCATCCGCGATACCCCGACATGCCGCAGGTGCCGCTGACGGTCCTCGTCAATCCGGTGGTGACGATTCTCGACCGCACGATGGTCGAAGAATGGGAAGGATGCCTGAGCGTGCCGGAACTTCGCGGGCGTGTGCCCCGATTCAAGCAGTTGCGCGTGACGGCGCTCGGACGTAACGCGGAGCCGATCGAAATCGTCGCGTCGGATTTCCACGCGCGCGTGATCCAGCACGAGACCGATCACCTGAAGGGCGAAGTTTATTTGGACCGAATGCCGGACATGCGCGCGCTGGGATTCCTGCAGGAATGGCAGCGCTACCTGCTGAAGCCGGAGACGGAGAAATAAGGGGAAGGGGAAATCACTTTATTAAATGTGAAACCCTTCGCGGGTTTCCGCTTCCGCGGCATGGGTGACCCCTGCACCCAGTACTTTTGAAATCCGGTTCACCTTGCTGCTCGGGAAGAGGTTACTCTCCACAATCCGGTTCCCCTTCCCGCTCGGGAAGGGGTTAGGGGTTAGGTTCTTCGCATCAATCACAATGCCCGCGCACCTCACTTTGCCGGCGGCGGAATTACCGGCATCTTGCCGGTGGCCTTAAACTCCGCGATCGCCTTGCGCATCTCTTCATTCTGCGCCGCCAGGATCCCCTGCTCGTTCTGTACTTTCGAGAGCTGCGCCTTAAGTTGCTCGTTCTCGCTTTGAAGCTTGTTCAGTTGATCATTGAGCTGCGAAATCTGCTGCGTCTGCTGATCGATCTGCGTGCGATAGCCGTTCGAATAGAAATAGAAGACCACTCCGGCGATTATCGCCGCGATCAAAATGCCTATGAATAATCGTCCCATCGATTCACCATCCTCCGACCTCAGAATAGCGCAACGTCGTACTGAAAAGACTGAATTGACTTCGCCGGTCAGCCGTCTCTAGAATGCCGGGGATCAGAGAAACCCACTTCTGGTCAGGCGCGATTTGCAATACATTGACAATTATGCCCGATACCCGGCGCCAACCAACGCCGGATCGATGACAGTTCGCATGCCGCAGGGGCTAGAGGCTTCATGATCGAGGTCCAGGAGCTAACCAAATATTTCGGCGCCACCCTTGCCGTTAATCACGTTTCGTTCAAGGTCGAGAAGGGCGAGATCATCGGATTGCTGGGCCCAAATGGCTCGGGCAAGACGACCATCATGCGGATACTGACCGGATTTTTCCCGGCGACGTCCGG
>PMOH01000459.1 GCA_003161515.1 Deltaproteobacteria bacterium | reverse complement strand
TCAGAGAAATCTGTCTTGTAAATAAGTTTCTTGTAACGGCCATATGGAACATTGAACTCGCCCTTGCTGTTGAACCTGCATAGGCCGTTGTAGCAGGTGCGATTGAGGTAATAGAAAATGCTGGCCGCTTCCTTGGTATGTACCTTATCGTCGCGAATGAGTTGATTGAAGCGGGTACGTTGTTGGTAGAAGTAAGTTTGATCGTTTTGCATCTCAAGGGGGATTCTAAGACCGCGCTTAAGCCAGCTATAGAAATTGATCGTATGAGGATTGAGGTCATTGATCAGCGCCCTAGCTGGCGCGAGGCCTAGCGACACTGCGAGGCCCCCGCATAGGGGTTCGACCAGGCGGCGCATCCGATGTCGATCCCATAGCGGAATCAGGTGCGGGACGAGCCATCGCTTGCCGCCCGCCCACTTCAACGGAGGTTTTGGATTGGCGCGACTATCGACCGCCTCAACAACCGCCGCCACTTATCGCCCTTCAGACGCGTTTGCGCTTTTTGGAAAGGTAATCGACCAGCATGTATTCGCCCAGGTGGTCGGGACGGGTGAACAGGGCGCGGCCTCGATTGATTTGCGTCATCTTGTCGACAAACGCGCGCAGGCTTGGCGAGTCGTCGAGCATGAAGGTATTGATCGTGATTCCTTTGCGCGTGATGCGCTCGACTTCCTTCAGCGTTTCCTGTGCCGCACGCATGCTGATTCCGCCGAACGACAGCGGCCATTCGCAGTACAGACGCTTGTTCAGGAAGTATGCGGTCGGCTGGCCGTCGGTGATCACAATGATGTGCCGGTTGCGTGACGGATGGCGTCCCAGCAAATCGGACGCGAGGCGCAGGCCGTCCTGCAGGTTGGTGAACGGATCGCCCATGTTCCACGACGCTTCGGGCAGATCCTTGAGTTTCAGCTCGACGGCGCGCGTGTAAAAGCCGACGATCGAAAAATAGTCGCGTGGGAATTTCGAGCGAATCAGCGTTTCCATCGCCATCGCGACTTTTTTCGCCGCCGCAAAACGACCTTCCCAGCTCATCGACCACGACATGTCGAGGCAGAGCACCGTCGATGACGAGCTGGCGTAGTCGTTTTCGTAAATCTCGAAATCCTCGGGCCGCAGTTCGAGCGGAACGCCGGCCTTGCGCGACAGCGCATGCTTGAGCGTCGCGACAAGATTCAGATTCAGCGGATCGCCGAACGCGTACGGCTTGGTCTGCTCGGGTCGCATCTCGGTGACGCCGCGATGGTCCGTCACATGCCCGCCCGATCGATCTTTCAGCAGGTTCTGATAAATGTCGCGGAGCGCGAGTTGCCCGATTCGCCGCACGCCCTTGGGCGAGAGCTGAAAATGATCGCCCTTCGGCACCATGTAGCCCGACTGCGTCAGCAGGACCATCACCTGCTTGAGATTCTGAAAATCCTTGCTCGCCTGCTGCCCCAGGATCTGCTGCAGGTCTTCCATCGAAATCGTGTCGAAGTTGCCTGACATCAGGTCCTGCTCGAGCTGGCGCATCCGCTCCATCTCGCGCATCAGCTCGAGCGCGTCGTCGTAGCCGAGGCTCTTCGGACCGTGGAACATGTGCTGATTGCGATCGCGAAAATTTTCGAGGTCGCGGATATTTTCGTATTCTTCGAGCAGCTGGTCGAAGTCTTCCTTAGCCTGCGCGTCCTCGAATTCGTGACTCTCCAGCTTGCGCATCGCCTCCGACAGCCGCCGCGGCATGCGCGACAGCTCGCGCTGCTTTTCCTCGACGCCTGGCTTCTGTCCCTTGAGCGACTCGAGCTTCGCGCGCTCGCGATTCAAAATGTCTTCGAGCTTCTGCTCCATCTCGGAGAGCGCGTTCTTGAGGTTGAAGTCGCGATAGCGCTGGCGCATCTCCTGGCGCAACTGTTCGATGAACTCCTCGAGCCCCATCACCTTGACGCCGTCGAAGTCCATCCCCTGGCGCATCATCCAGTCCATCGCCTGGCGCACGTCGTCGGTGTACGAGAGGTACTCGGCGAGCTTCTCGAAGACCTTGTCGGCGTCGAGTTTGAGTCGCTGCGTCCCGTCCCACTGCGTGTAGCGGGTGACTACGGCGGCCATTTGGCGGCGTGTCATGCGTGGTAGGCGAAGCGCCCGCCCTGGCGATCTTTGTTGAGCTTCTGATGCAGATGCAGGCCCTCGAAAATAAACTCGCTCGCCGCAGCCATCAGCCCCGGCGTCTCGAACGGCCCGAGCAGCGTGATGACTTCGCGCAGTCCGGTCACCTCGCGCAGAGGTTCCATATATTCCGACGACGGCGCGCTGTCCGAAACCTCAACGCCCCATCCCTGCTCGAAGTAGCTCGAGACCTTCTTCAGATCCTCGAGCTTCAAATACTTGTCGAAGACTTTCAACACCGCGCGATTGATCAGCCGCTCGATCAGGTCGTCTTCTTTCTTGTCCTCGCCGACGTATTCAAGCTCGATCTTTCCCGCCGTCGAGGCATACAGCGAATGCAAATCCGAAATCCGCGGGACGATCTCGTTCTCCGAGTTTCGCACGGCGCGCTTCTCGGCGTTGGAGATCGCCGATTCGAAATTGTTGATCGTCACGCGCACCGACACGCCCGACGATTGGTTGATCTCGTTGGACGCGCGCGCTTCGAACGTGATCTGCGCGAGGATATCCTTCATGAACTGCGGAATCCGCACGTCCACGCCCGAGCGCGGCGGATGCGCGGCTTCCTGCTCCATGATCACGATCTCGTGCTCGATCGTCTTGGGATAGTGCGTGCGAATCTGGATGTCGAAGCGATCTTTCAGCGGCGTGATGATGCGGCCGCGCGACGTGTAATCCTCCGGATTCGCGCTCGCCACGAACACGACGTCAACAGCCAGCCGAATCTTGTAGCCTTTGATCTGCACGTCCTTCTCTTCCATGAGGTTGAAGAGTCCGACTTGCACTTTCTCGGTCAGATCGGGCAGCTCGTTGATCGCGAAGATGCCGCGATTGGTGCGCGGGATCAGTCCGTAGTGGATCGTCTCCTCGTCGGCGAGGTAGCGGCCCTCGGCCACTTTGATCGGATCGATTTCACCGATCAGGTCTGCGACCGAAACGTCGGGCGTCGCGAGCTTTTCGGCGTAGCGGGAGTCGCGCCCGATCCATGCAATCTCGAGTGCGTCGCCCTTTTCTTCTTTCAACTTGACGCATCGGCGGCAGATCGGCGCAAAAGGATCGTCGCTGATCTCGCATCCGGCTACGATCGGCACATGTTCATCGAGCAGACCGACCAACGACCTGATGATTCGCGACTTCGCCTGTCCGCGCTCGCCGAGAAAGATCATGTGATGGCCCGCGAGCACGCCGTTTTCGATCTCCGGAATTACCGTCTCTTCGTAGCCGACGATGCCGGGCAGGATTTGCTCTTTGCTGCGCAGGCGCTCGAGCAGATTTTTGCGCATCTCCATCCGGACCGGCATGGTCTGGTAGCCCGCGGCCTTGAGTTCGCCCAGCGTCCGGATTTTCAGCAGTTTTTCATTCATCGCGAATCCCGCAACTCGATTGATCTACTTTAAGATAATTCAGCGCCGAGATTTTTGAAAATCGGGCGCAATTGATCGTAACTGTCTTCCAAACTTTGTGACAGCACACGAGTCGAGGCAAGTACCGACATAAAATTGTTGTCGCCGGTCCATCGCGGCACGATATGCCAATGCATGTGTTCGGCGAATCCCGCACCGGCGGCGCTGCCCAGGTTGGCGCCGACGTTGA
>PMOH01000398.1 GCA_003161515.1 Deltaproteobacteria bacterium | reverse complement strand
GTCGGCACGCTCGGCGTGGTCGTGCAGTTGCTGCGCTTGCCCGACGGCACCGTCAAGGCGCTGGTCGAAGGCAAGAAGCGCGCGCGCGTCCTGCGCTACGTCGCCGACGAGGAATATTTCCAGGTCGAGGCCGAGGAGATCGAGGAGGTCAGCGACCGGTCTACCGAAGTGGAGGCGCTGATGCGTTCAGTGGTCTCGACCTTCGACAACTACGCGCGCCTCAACAAGAAGATTCCACCCGAGATGGTGACTTCGATCGCGGCGGTCGATGATCCCGCGTTCCTGGCCGACAAGCTGGTCGGACATCTCGGCATCAAGCTCGAAGACAAGCAGGCGTTGCTCGAATCGACCAACCCGGCCGAGCGGCTCGAGAAGATTCTCGGCTACATGCGCTCGGAGCTGGAAATTCTCGAGGTCGAGAAGCGCATCCGCTCGCGCGTCAAGAAGCAGATGGAGAAAACGTCCAAGGAGTACTACCTCAACGAGCAGATGCGCGCGATCCAGAAGGAGCTCGGCGAGAAGGACGAATTCAAGAACGAGATTCAAGAGTTGGAAGAGAANNAAGCTCAAGATGATGTCGCCGATGTCGGCCGAGGCCACCGTCGTGCGCAATTACCTCGATTGGTTCCTCGCGTTGCCGTGGTTCGAGTACACCGAGGACAAGCTCGACATCAAGGAAGCTGAGCGCGTTCTCGAGGAAGATCATTACGGGCTCGACAAGGTCAAGCAGCGCATCCTCGAATACCTGGCGGTCGAAACGCTGGTCGGCCAGATGAAGGGACCGATCCTATGCCTGGTCGGGCCTCCGGGCGTCGGCAAGACGTCGCTCGGCAAGTCGGTGGCGCGCGCGACCGGACGCAAATTCGTGCGCGTGTCNNGCCGAAATCCGCGGGCATCGGCGCACTTACATCGGCGCGCTGCCCGGCAAGGTGATCCAGTCGGTGCGCAAGGCGGGATCGTCCAACCCGGTGCTGCTGTTCGACGAGGTGGACAAGATGTCCACCGACTTCCGCGGCGATCCGTCGTCGGCGCTGCTTGAGGTTCTCGATCCCGAGCAGAACTGTACCTTCAACGATCACTATCTCGACTGCGACTACGATCTGTCGAAAGTGATGTTCATCACGACGGCGAATACGCTCGACCGGATTCCGCGGCCGCTGCAGGACAGGATGGAAGTCATCCGGATCCCCGGCTATACGGAGACCGAGAAGCTCAATATCGCGAAAAAGTACCTGCTCAAGAAACAGCAGGAGGCCAACGGGCTGCGCCCGGAGAACATCGAAGTGTCCGACGGCGCAATCCAGGGCATCATCCGCCACTACACACGCGAAGCCGGCGTCAGAAATCTCGAGCGCGAGATCGCGTCGATCTGCCGCAAGGTTGCGGTCGAGGTCGTCAAGACCGATCGCAATGCGCACGTCAAGGTTTCAAGCTCGAGCCTGAGCAAGTATCTCGGTGTTCCGAAGTTCCGCTACGGCACCGCCGAAACGGTGCCGCAGGTCGGAGTGGCGACGGGCCTTGCATGGACGGAGCTTGGCGGAGAGCTGCTCAGCGTCGAAGTGACGATTGTCCCCGGACGCGGCAAGCTGACTATCACCGGACAGCTCGGTGACGTGATGCAGGAATCGGCGCAGGCGGCGCTCTCCTACGTACGCTCGCGGGCCGAAGTGCTCGGACTCGATCGCGGTTTCTATCATCGTATCGACATTCACATCCATATTCCTGAGGGCGCGATTCCGAAGGACGGGCCGTCGGCGGGAATCACGCTGGCGACCGCGCTGGTGTCGGCGCTCACGCGCTCGCCGATTCGCAACGACCTTGCGATGACTGGTGAGATCACGCTGCGTGGACGCGTGCTGCCGATTGGCGGACTCAAGGAAAAGGTGCTCGCGGCGCATCGCGGCGGGATCAAGACGATCCTGATACCGCGGGACAACGCCAAGGATATCGAGGAGATCCCGGCGCAGATCATGAAGGGCATCACCTTGGTCCAGATCGAGCATATGGATGAAGTGCTGAAGCACGCGCTGGTGTTGACCGACCCGGACAATTTCTTCAAGAAGGGCAAGGGCGACAGCGACCTGGCATTCCTGCGAGAGCCGGAACCGAAGGTGCCGCCGATCGCGCCGGGGGACGAAGACGATACGACTGTTTCGACGAATCTGTCGTAGTTACTGAGCGGGGGACTTCGCGCATTCCGGATTGTCCGGGATGCGCGGCTCAAATGCGCGGTCGGGGATTCGGAGACCGCCGAAGGTACATATGACCAAGGCTGAACTCATAGAGGCGTTGTCAAACAAGCTTCCCCTCAACAAGGCAGACGCCGAACGCGCAATTAACATCGTGCTCGACGACGTCATCGCCGCGCTGCGCCAGGGCGAACGAGTGAACATCTCAGGCTTCGGCACGTTTTCAGTATCGGAACGCCAGGCGCGCACCGGTCGCAATCCAAAGACCGGAGAATCGATCGAGATAGCGGCGAGCCGCTCGGCGAAATTCAAGCCCGGCAAGCAGTTGAAGGACTCGCTCAACGAGGGCGTCGGCGCAGCCCCGGCCTCATCGTCGCCATCGACAGCTACGTAACGGACGCGATCGCAGCACTCGATTCAATTCACTGAAACAACGGCCCACGTGTCTATCGCACTTGGGCCGTCTTTTTTTGCTAACATTCCGGGCGCGGGCGGTTAGCTCAGTGGTAGAGCATCGGCCTTACAAGCCGAGGGTCGCAGGTTCGAAACCTGCACCGCCCACCAATTGAAATCGCACATTGCGTAAAAATGGATCCCACTGAAACAATTGTTGCGGTTTGCGAGGCTCTCCAGCGCAGCGAAGACGAAGCTCGCGCCGAACTCTTCAAGAGCTATCGGTTTCTTACTCTAACGAGCTCTAAACGGAGTTACACTCCGGTTCAGTGTATGCGGATCTTTCTACGCGATGGATTTATCGATCGGTATTCGGGAAGGCGCCTAGTCTTTCCCGGCACTCTCAGGGCGCTGTCTCTTTTGCTCCCGGACGAATTCCCTTATCACCCCAATTGGAAAGTAGAAGTAACGCATCCAGCATTTTGGGAACTCTTTCCGACGATTGACCACGTAGTTCCTGTAAGCCACGGAGGTTTGGACGACGAATCGAATTGGGTTACGACATCCCAGATGCTGAATGCTGCGAAGGCGCACTGGAGTCTGGAACAACTGGGGTGGAAGATCCACGAAGCGCTACCTTCCAATGGGTGGGACGGTCTAACCAGGTGGTGTTTGGAGTTCGTCAGCGCACACAAGAACCTGATGAAGAACGACTACATGCGGAAATGGGTCAGAGCGGCAGAGACCTGTCTCGCAACCCGCGTTTAGTCTCGCCGAGAGGCGGCACTCCAAGGGCGGATCAGGCAGAAGGCAGGCGTAGGAGGGGCCGGGCGCGGTACCAGACGTACAGCGCGATCAGGAGGACAATCGGGCTCTCGATTGACGCTATCTTTACGTGGATGCGTTGCGAATCTACTCCCAGGTTTGATGCTATGAAGATTACGTGGCCGATGATGACCTGCGCCATATACAGGAGCGCGAGGATCAGGCCCCAACGCTGGTGCATCAGGATTCCGAGACCGAAGGCGGCGATGATGATGGCTTGCAGAGCCATCGTGACGCGTGCCTGGTTGGCGTAAAACTTCACGCCGAAGATTACGTCCTCGAGTGGAACTCCTCCAGCGGACAGGTTGAAGATTGAGCGCGTCATCAGAACTGCCGACCAGAGGACGCAGATGCCGGCGAAGATCCGAAGATCGCGCGGCCACCGATCCGTCGACGGAGGCGTCAACGCGTCATCCATTTGGGATTGTTAATCGCGAGCGCGTCTGCAAGCGACTGGCGGACGTGGGCGCGCAGACTGGGGTCGTCGATTGAAATTGCTCCTACGCGAATCTTTTCTGCGAGCTCGACACTCAGCGCTTCGACCTCACCGTCATGGCCGAGTATTGCGACGAGCCTCGAGCGTTCGGCTTCAGCCTGCGCGGTGCGGAGTTCCAATTCGCGGCGCACGGTGTTCAGGACATTGACGGTGACGCGGGTCTGGAAGCGATAGTAGCCGTCGAGCGTCGGCATCAGTTCCGATTCCAGGTATTTGACCGCGGCTTCGAGCAGTACGGCGGCCTTCGGGCTACTCTGTGGCATTAGTCAGTCCTATAGTCAGTCAGATAGTCAGTCGTGGCCTTCGATCAGGTTGAGAAAGTCCCAGAGCGGCTCTTCGACTCGGCGGCCGATCGCGCAGCGCTCGATTCCTACTTCTTCGGTGCCGCGAGTGCCCATGCTGAAGCATCCGATGCCCCAGCGAACGCTGCCGTATGCTTCCCAGAAGCGCACGTGCGCCGGATCGACTGAATGGCCGCTGGCCTTCTCATATGCCTCGAACAGATCCTCGCGGGTGCCGAAACCGCCGACCGGTTTCTTGCCACCGAAGCGCCACGTCTTGACGC
Source organism: Deltaproteobacteria bacterium (assembly GCA_003161515.1). Taxonomy (GTDB): domain Bacteria; phylum Desulfobacterota; class Binatia; order Binatales; family Binataceae; genus Binatus. Next base: position 1,086 of record PMOH01000398.1, on the reverse strand, counting down.
ATACCCAGCCGAGATCCTGCATCGGATCGCCGCTCTGCCCTATTTCCCAATCCAGCACGCAGCGGATTCCCTCTTCGCCGACGATAAAGTTGCCGGCGCGGAAGTCGCCGTGCACTACGGTATGGCGACCGTTTCGCGGAGCATGTTGTTCCGCCCATTTGAGGCCCAGCTCCAGCGCTGGAGAGTGAAAGCCGTAGAACTCGATGATGCGGCGCTGCGCTGCGATGTGCTCGAGCGGCGTCAGCTTCATCAGGAACGGAACTTCGGCGACGGGGATGCGATGAATCGCGGCGAGAATCGTGCCGCATTGCTTCGCCATCGTCGCACGCGCTCCGGCGAAGCGTTCTTCGCGCAGGATTTTCGTGGCGAGCGTCTCTCCAGCGACCCTTTCGGTGACGTAGCCGGGGCCGAGCCCGTCGTCATCCTTGAGAATCGCGCGGACGCGCGGGGCCGGGACGCCGGCTTTCACCGCCGCGATCATCAGGCGTGCGTCTTCATTAGCGATCAGATGCGGCGAGACGCCGGCCAGCGGATTGCTCTCGTCGTTGGCGCGCGGACTTGCCAGTTGCAGGATGAATTGCTCGCGCGCGCCCGCGACCTCGGCGTCGAACGACCACGTCGTTTTGTTGGCGCCGCCGGTCAGGCGATTCAGGTCGTGGACGGTTCCCGGCGCACCGACGTGCCGCGCGATCGCAGCTTGCAGGCGCGCCGAGAAATCTTCGTTGGTCATCTTGGTTGTCGCGGCGGTGCGCCCTACTCTTCCGCCACCTTCCGGTCCTTGAAAAATCCGAACAGGTATTGCGCGACGCGCCGCATCTGGATTTCCTCCGAGCCCTCGGTGATGCGGTAGCGGCGGTGATGCCGGAAAATGTGCTCGAACGGCTTGTGCCGCGAATATCCGATCGCGCCATGCACCTGCATCGCGCGGTCCGCCGCGTCGCAGACCAGCCGGTTCGCGCGGTAGTTGCACATCGCGACCTTGTCGGAAAGCTTGAGCGCGACCTCCGGCTTCGACATTTGATCCATCTGCCACGCGGTCTTCTGGATGAGATTACGGATCATCTCGGCTTCGGTGTGCAGCTCGAC
>PMOH01000045.1 GCA_003161515.1 Deltaproteobacteria bacterium | reverse complement strand
GGCACGATCACGCATCATCACGCAGTCGGCCGGTACCACCGCCCATGGTACGACCGCCAGCGTCCCGATGGATTCGCACTCGCGCTGAAGGCAGCGAAGAAGGCGCTCGATCCGCGCTCGATTCTGAATCCCGGCGTACTGATCGATCCGGATTGAAAGGCGTTACTCGTCGATCGGACTCACGTGGGAATAAAGGAAAATCGCACGCCGGCACAAATTTGTCCGGATATGTTTTGGGCAGACTGGATACGCGAGCATGCAGCCACCGCGGTATCTTATCTTCAGTTTGCGAGCATCCACTTTCAGGACGTGAAAGCGCGATCCTATCAGGCACTGGAGCTAAAGCCCGGAGCAGTCGTTTTAGACCTCGGCTGCGGCGTTGGCCACGACGCGCGTGAATTAATGCGGCTGGTTGGAGCTCGGGGTCGAGTGGTGGGCGCAGATTACAGCCAGGAGATTATCGCGGAGGCGCGGCGAGAGACAAAAGACGGTTCTTCGCTTCCGAAGTTTGTGGTTTCTGAAGCTCAGCACCTTGGCTTTTCCAGCAACACATTCGACGCTTCGCGAGCCGATCGAGTTCTCCAGCACCTTGCGGATCCGCGCGCGGCATTTGCGGAGATGGTTCGTGTAACCAAGTTGGGCGGGACAGTGCAGATTGTCGACCGCGACTGGGGCATGGTCGCTGTTGATGCCGACGACCAGGCGGTTACGCGCAAGATCCTTGATCACAGATGCGCAAAAATTCGCAATGGATGGATTGGCCGGCGGGTCCCCGTTCTTTTTCAGGATAGCGGCCTGCAAGAAGTACGTGTCGAAGCCCTTCCAATCACGGTGCGTGACTTTCGGGTTGCTGACATCCTACTCGATCTTACGTTGGTCGCCGGAGATGCGGCCGACGAGGGAATCGTGAGCAGCGACGAGAAGAGTGCCTGGCTCCTGGAACTTCAGGAAAGAAGTGACGCGGGCCGCTTCTTCGCTGCGTGGGTGATGTTCATTGTGACTGGGAAGAAGGGTGAATGAGCGAGAGGCAAGAAAGAAACAGAATCTTGGATCGCGCGAAAAAATCGCGCGCTGAATAAGGTCCCTCACCTTCGATCCTCTCCCATTCTGGGAGAGGGGAAGAGGGCAATCGATCTAATCGTTCTAGTCGTCGATCTTTAGTTGTTTCTTGGCGGCTTCGGTCATCATGTGCGGGGTCCATGGGGGGTCCCACACGATTTCGACGCTGGCGTCGTCGCATCCGGGGATGCCTAGCAGTTTGTCCTGGATGTCCTGCGTGATCATCATGCCCATCTGGCAGCCGGGTGCGGTCAACGTCATCGTGACATTGACGACGCGGTTCTCGATCTGCACGCCGTAGATGAGGCCGAGCTCAACGAGGTTCACGGGAATCTCGGGGTCGTAGCACTCGCGCAGCACTTCGTAAACGTCGGCTTCGGTCGGTGCGGGCGAATTCTCCATAGTACAGAGTCTAGTATATAAGGAGGTGTGCATGCATCCGAGGTGAAAAATGCCTGATAAGGAAGAGCTATACGACGAGGCGATTGACGCATACGCCGACGACAAGTTCGACGAGGCGATCGAACTGTACAAACAGGCGCTCGAAATCGATCCGAAGTACGTCGATGCGATCCACGGGATGACGATGTGCTACCAGGCGAAGGGCGATCTCGACGCGGCGATCGAGTTGACGAAAAAATATATCGCGCAGGAGCCGGAAGACATCCTCGCGTACACCAATCTCAGCATGTTTTATCAGAAGAAGGGCATGGTGCCGGAGGCGGAAGCGGCTGGCGCAGAGGCACGGCGGCTCGATTGGAAACGGCAACTCAAGGAAGGGAAGAAGTAGGGCGTCGATGAAACTCAAGGACAAAGTTGTACTGATCACCGGCGGCGGGTCGGGACTCGGGCGCGAGATGGGACTGACGTTTGCGCGCGAGGGCGCGACAGTTGGCGTCAACGACATCAGGCCCGAGTCGGCGCAGAATGTCGTGACGGAAATCGAGCGCGCGGGGGGTAAGGCACGGCCGTTCGTCGCGGACGTGTCGAGCAGTGCGGCCGTCGCGAAGATGTTTGCGGAGTTCATTTCAGCGTTCGGCACGATCGACATACTGATCAACAACGCGGGGATCGCGCGCGCGAGCGAGTTGGACAACCCCGACTTGTTCATGACGCATCTGAAGACCGATGAGGATTGGCACAAGATGCTTGCGACGCATCTCGACTCGACGTTTTACTGCACGCGCGAGGCGCTCAAGGTGATGATCCCGAAGCAGTCGGGACGCATCATCAATATGGGATCGATCGCAGGTACCACGGGGCTGGCGTTCGCGTCGGATTACTGCGCGGCGAAGGGCGCGATTATCTCGTTTACCAAGTCGGTCGCGCGCGAAGTGGTGCCGATGGGGATTCTGGTCAATTGCATCGCGCCGGGATTTATCGAGACGCCGATGACCGCGCCGATTCCGAGCGAAGCGCGCAAGCACATAGAGGCGAGCACGCCGATCGGGCGCTTTGGCGAGCCGCGCGACATCGCGGCGGCGGCGCTTTTTCTTGCGTGTGACGATTCGAAGTTCATGGTCGGCCAGGTGATCAGCCCCAATGGCGGCTACGTGATTTGAAGCTCGAGGATTGATTCGGATGCATCTTACGTTGGTGACCTTCAACTATCAGAGCGCGGATCTCGAGGCCGAAGAGCGCAACTACCTCGGGCATCATGTTGAGTTGGCGAAGCTCTTCCCCGGACTGCGGCAATACTACACGGGCCGGCTGATGAAGGTCG
>PMOH01000180.1:10982-11273 GCA_003161515.1 Deltaproteobacteria bacterium | reverse complement strand
TCGCTGATTCGCGTTTCGTCGTAGCCGAGGATGCTTTCGAGCACGTCCTGATTGTCCTGGCCCAGCGACGGCGCGGCGCGACGGACAGTTGCGGGCGTGCGCGACAGTTTCGCGCGAGGACCTTCGACCGTGAATTTGCCCAGGCTCGGATGGTCAAGTGCGACGAAGTGGCCGCGATGAGCAAACTGCGGATCGGCGTACGCGTCGGCGCTGTTCTGCACCTGGTGGCTGGGAACTCCGTGAGACTGAAGGAGCGATTCGATCGCGGCGCGATCGAGTGAGCGGCTCCAG
>PMOH01000180.1:2253-10968 GCA_003161515.1 Deltaproteobacteria bacterium | reverse complement strand
TCGCGACGCACAGACGCCGCCAGTCGTCATCGTCGCGGCAAACGATCGCGACCCAATTGTCGTCGCCGGCGGCTGGATAGACGCCGTGCGGCGCGAAACGCGCGTCAAAGTTTCCGGCGCGTTCGTCGACGCGGCCGTTGACCGTGTAGTCGAGAATCGCGGGCCCGAGAAAGTGAAGCGCGCATTCCGCCTGCGACTGATCGATATATTGGCCTTTGCCAGTGCGGCGGCGATGGTCCAGCGCCGCGAGAATCGCCATCGCGGTGAAACGCGGCGCCACGTAGTCGGTGTACGCGCCAAAGACACCGGCGGGAGCGCGGTCGGGCCATCCGGTCAGATTGGTAAAGCCCGCAATCGCGGCCGCCATATTTCCGAAGCCGGCGATTTTCGCCAACGGCCCGGTCTGTCCCATCAGGCACGAGCTCAACATGATGAGGCTCGGATTCAACTTGCGCAAAGATTCGTAATCCAGGCCCCACGCGCGCATCGCCCTGGGGGAGAAGGACTCGGTGACGACGTCGGCCCATCGCACAAGATCGTGCACCACCGCGCGCGACGCCGGATTGCCGAGGTCGAGCGAGATTCCGAATTTGCCGGCGTTACAGTTGGCGAACAGACCCGAGCTGTCGGGGCCGAACTGGTTGCCGTGATAGGGCTGGAGCGTGCGCGCGGTATCGACCCGGGTCGGCGACTCGATTCGCACGACGGTCGCGCCGTAGTCGGCAAGAATCCGCGTCGAGGCGGGCCCGGCCATCACCCACATGAAGTCGCAAATCTTGACGTCCTCCAGCGGCAGTTCGTTGGGCATCAGATAATTCCCGCGCGTGCGAGTTCGGCGAGATCACGCTCGCTCAAGCCGAGTTCGTCGCGGTAGATTTCGGAATTGTGCTCGCCGACGCGCGGCGGCCTTCGTCGATACTCGAGCGGCGACGCGCTGAATTTCGCGAACGGTCCCGGATAGCGAAATGACTCGCCCAGTTCAGGATGCGCGACAGTTTGGAAGTAATCGCGCGAGGCGAATTGCGGACTCTCGACAACTTCTTCGATCGTAGTGACGGGTGTGATCAGAAATCCGCGCTCGACTGCGAGCGTCAGCAACTCGGCCTTGGTATGACTGCGCGTGAAATTTGCGACCAGTTGCTTGACCCGGTCGAATTCCGAAAGCGGCTCCGCGCCGCTGAATAGATTCTCGCCGTATGCGATCCAATCCTTGTCGCGCGTCGCTTCGTCGCAAAATCCACGCTCGCAAATGTAGTGCATCAGCCGGGCGGTGAAAACGCCGAGCGCCGAACCGAACAGAAAAGTCATCGCGACGTAACCATCGCTCGCCGGCCAGACCAGTGGAATTTCGATTGGCCCCATTTTGACGCCGCCTGACATCCGGCGCGGTTCAACCGAGCGGAGCGCCGCCGCGAGAATGTTCGACTGCGTCGCCATCGCAACCGATTGGACCGCCGCGACATCGACGTGCTGCCCGAGTCCGGAGCGCGTGCGCTCGTGATGGGCCGCGAGTGCGGCGACCGCCGCGTCGGCGCTTGCGTGCAGATACGCCTGCGGGATGCATAGCCGCACGGGCGGGCGATCGGCGTCGCCGGCGAGAATCAGAGGTCCGCCGGCGGCCATGATGATCAGATCGCTGTCGGCGTACGTCGCCTTGGGACCGTCCGGTCCGAACGGCGTGATCGAAACGTAGATGAGAGCCGGATTTATTTTCGCGAGGTCGTCGAAACCGAGATTGTGCTTCGCGAGGTAGCCGGGATTGTGGGACTCGATTAGAAAATCGGCGCGCTCGACGAGGCGGCGCAACAGATCGCGGCCGGCGTCGCGCTCGAGGTCGAGGGTGATCGCGCGCTTGTTGCGATTGTAGGCCCACCAATACAGCGAGCGATCGGGATGCGGCGCGTCCTGGTAGAACGGGCCGATTTTGCGCGCCGGCGATCCGCCGACCGGTTCGACCTTGATCACGTCGGCGCCCATATCGGCGAGCATCTGGCCGCATAGCAGGCCTCGCTCGGTGGTGAGATCGAGCACGCGGTATGGACTCAGCATCGACATGAAACTTCAGCGCCGCCCGATTCTTACCATTGTCGGTCGGGCAGGCGTCAATGGGAAATACGGTGTCGTCCGGGGCCGAATTCGCCGCCGACCAGCGGCGCGTCGTCGAATCGCACGAGCGCGGTTACGCCGTCTGGAATCGCGATCTCGCCGCCGGCCTCGCGATCCAGCTTCACCTCGATGAGTCCGTGCGGAGTCGGGACGCGTCCTTCGAGATGCCTGAGCCATCCGAAACGGGGCGCGATTTCCGCGCGTGAGTAGCCGGGTGCAGCCGGACGCACGCCGAGAACCCAAGTGGTCAAGTCGTAAGTCGGCGTCGCCGACCAAGCATGACATCGGCTTCCAGAGCCGGCGCGAGCGTCCCAGTATTCCTCGAACGCGGTGTCGCCGCGTTCGATCTGCGGCCACCACTTCATGCATCGCCCGGGAATAAAATCGCGCCAGCCTGCTCGCACAATTGCGTCGTGAACGATGTGCGAGAAGAACGGTTGCGCCGCGACGACGTCGTGCTCGACGTCGAACTTCATGTGATCGGCGGGATCCATTCGCTGCTTGACGTACGCCGCCATGTTGTCGGAAATCGTGGGCGTGATGACGACGCGCGATTCATCGAGTATGTAGATGAGCATCCGGGGCCAGCGCTCGCGCGGGGCGCATCCTGACACGATCGCTATGGCATTAGTTTGCTGGCTGACTCGACGGCGAGGGCCGTTGCGATCGGCGGCGTCAACGTACACGCCTCTGGCGTCGTCCCACAGCAATTCGAATGCACTGCGAGTTCGATCAGCACGCGCGCGGGCATCGGCGGCAGCATGCGAATCAGCCAGGACGGTTTCAGCGAGCGACGCGAAGTCATCGAGCGACACAGCGTAGAGAGCGTCGAGCGCGCCGGTTACGTCCGATCGCTCGGTCATCGCCCAGTCGATGAAAATCCATCCGGGCATTCCGCGGATCAGTCCGTCGGGTGCGCGATAGCGCTCGAAGGCGGACAGAACGCCGACGGCGGTCGGCATCAGTTCGCGTACCGTCGCGGCGTCGCCGGAATATTCGAAGTAGCGCGCGAGCGCACGAATCCAATGTAGCGAGTAGTCGGGGATGGTGGTCGATGAAATCGAAAAATCGCACGCGGCGGCCATCGCGAGCAGGCCGTCGCCGCGGCGCGAATGTGCGCAGATTCGCAGATGTCGCCGGACGAGGCGCCAATCGGTGTTGGTCGTGTAGGTCAACAGGGCGTGGATGTAGGAGTCGCCGAGCCACGCGCGCTGTTCGCGGCCGGGGCAGTCGATGAAGGCGTCGGTCGAACAGAGTTCGAGCGTGCGCGCGCCGACGCGCCAGATTTTGTTGAGCGCCAGGTCGTCACACTCGAAGTAGGCCTCGTCGCCGCGCGGATAGCGCCGCTCGATTGCGCCTGCCGACTCGACCTGCGCGCCAGTGCGCGCGACGATCGACAAATAGCGGAAGCCGACTGCCTCGTACGACTCGAATCGTTCTGCCTCGCCGCCGCGCAGGATGTAGCGCAGCGCAAATTGGCGCGGTTGCGTCTCGGCGCTGCAGTCGGCGCGCACGTCCTCGCCGCAGTACATGTCGACAGTTGAACCTGCGGGACCGCGCACGACCGCCCACGGGGTCGCGAGCGTGATCATTCCTGCATCGAAGTTAACGATTGTGTCGGGGCCGTCGGCGGATTGATCCGCCGTGGGATACGCGCCGCGCGGATCGTCGCTGTTGAGTGCTGCGACGCCACGCCGCGACAGTTCTTTCACTGCGATCGGAATCGAGCTCAGAGGCGCGATGTCGTCGTGCTCGGGTGAAGTGAAAGGCTCGACCGGGATACGCGTGCGATTTTGCGAAAGCGTGGCCGCCACCAATTCTACAGCCGGTAGCCAATCGGAATCGTCGAAAGATGCTTCGTTCCAGCCGGTGGAAATCGACGCACCGTCGAGGATTTCGGTGGGCGGCACGGGAAGCGCGGCGCCGGGCACCACATCCTGCCGATATGGTGCGGCGCGTCCTTTCCACGTCGCGTCGGAAATCACGCCGATAGCGACAGACTCGAATGCGAACGATCCAAAACCGAGCAGGAAGCTTGCCGCCGCGGGTCGCCACCACGGTCCGGGCACTCCGTAAAATCGCACCAACGCGGCAATCGCGTTGCGGCCTGCGCGAAGATATGGCGCGAGATCGATCTCGGTCCATGAGAGGCGCTCGGGTATCGAACGCGCAGGTCCGCGAGCGACTTCGACGCCGTTGACGAACAGCACGAAGCGCGAGTCGGCGGTCACTCGCGCGGGAACCGACGCCGGGACCGAATTTAGTTGGAGCGTTCGGCGCAGGTAGCAGAATCGGTTCCAGGTTTCTTTCGGCGGAATTCCGGCCGCGCCGATCGGTGCAACCGGCAAGGGCGCGGGGCCGGCCCAAATCCAGCGCGCGTCCCACGTGATCGGCCATTTCGATCCTGCCATCTGAACGCAACCTCAGTACGGGCGGGCGGTTTTGCCGATGATTTCGCGCGCGACGATTGTTTTCATGATTTGCGCGGTGCCGTCGCCGATTTCTAGTCCGATTACGTCGCGCATGCGCTGCTGATGGGGCAAGTCGAGGCTGAAGCCGAGATGTCCGTGGAGCAGGATGCATTGATGGAGAACGTCGGCGCATAACTCGGGCGCGAGCCATTTTGCTCCCGCGGCGAGCCATCCGTGCGGTTCTCCGCGATCTTTCAGCCATAGCGCTTCGTAACAGAGCAAGCGCGCACTGCGCAGCCGGACCGCCGCTTCGGCGAGCGGGAACGATACGCCCTCGAAGCGCGCGAGCGGGGCGCCGAAGGCCTGGCGCTCACTGACGTAGGCACAAGTCTCATCGACGCTTTGCTCGGCCGCGCCGATGCACATCAGGCCAATCAGCGAACGGCTGAAATCGAATCCTTGCATCACATCGACAAAGCCCGCGCCTTCCGCGCCGATGCGAGCGGACACGGGCACGCGGACGCCGTCGAAAAAAAGCTGGCCGCGGCCGATCGCGCGCGAGCCCATGTCGCGAAAACGCGTGCGCGATACGCCCGGTGAGTTGAGGTCAACGTAAAATGCGCTGACGCCGCGTGCGGACTGTTCCAGTGTGCCGGTGCGGGCGAGCACGAGGGCGGTGGACGCCGATGACGAGAACGAAATCGAGGTTTTCTCGCCGCTCAGGACGTAGTTGTCGCCGTCGCGACGCGCTTGCATCATTATATGTGCCGCGTCGGAGCCGCCGCCGGGCTCGGTCACGGCGAGCGCCGCGATCGTTTCGCCGCGGCAGATTGGTGGAAGATACGCGGCCTGCTGACGCGCATCGGCGCTGCGCGAGATAATGGCGCCGACCAGCGCTGCGAGTAACAACACGTACGCGGCGTTGAAATCGCCGCGCGCGATTTCCTCGTGCGCGATTCCGAGCGAGACGTAGTCGAGCTTCGAACCGCCGAGATGTGTATCGACCATCGGCGCGAGCAGACCCATCTCGCCCAGTTTTTTCACCAGGGCCGGCGGCAGATCTGTGTCCGCGTCGCGTGACGCGTAATTCGGCAGCAACTCGCGCCGCGCGAAGTCACGTAGCGTCTCCTGCAACAGCTTCTGCTCAGCGGTGAGGCCGAAGTCCAAGTCGCGAGCCTCAGTCGGACGGCGGCGGCGCGGTAGTTTTTGGCGGGACGGTCACACTCTGCGGCGGCGCGCCGGTAGGGCCGACCCACTCGGGAAGGCTCTCCAAGCCACCGAGATGGACATTGGGGGTCGGCTTTTCGATGGTTTCGCCGCTGTTATCGTTCTCGTCGTCGCTGCCCAGCTTGTCCTGGTAGTGCTGCATGACCTGCTTTTTCACATCGTCGGGCGCCGTGACCGGCTGCATCCCCTCGCTGTGCGAAAAATCGGCGCGGCTCTTGGCGTTCATGTGCAGCCAAATCTGGTTGGCCTGCGCCGCGTTGCCGTGATTCATCGCATCGACGAATTTTTGCTGCTGCGTTTCATGCGACCAGCATCCCGCGAGCGCGATCGCGCACGTGAGAATTGAGAATGCGCGTTGTACTTTTGCCGGCATCAGCCCTTGAAAAACTAGAACGTCACCACGCTGCGAATCGACTTGCCTTCGTGCATCAGGTGAAACGCGTCGTTGATTTTTTCGAGCGGCATCACGTGCGTGATCAGATCGTCGATATTGATTCTGCCTTCCATGTACCAGTCGACGATTTTCGGGACGTCGCGGCGTCCGCGCGCACCGCCGAAAGCCGTGCCCTTCCAGGTGCGTCCGGTCACGAGCTGAAACGGCCGCGTCGAAATCTCCTGGCCTGCGCCCGCGACGCCGATAATCACGCTGGTGCCCCATCCACGCTGGCAGCATTCGAGCGCCTGTCGCATCAGCTTGACGTTGCCGATGCATTCGAAGGAAAAATCCGCGCCGCCGTGCGTCAGGTTCACGATGTGCGGCACCAGATCGCCTTCGACCTCCGCGGGATTGACGAAATGGGTCATGCCGAATTGCTCGGCGATAGCTTTGCGGGCGGGATTCAGATCGACGCCGACGATCATCGACGCGCCGGCGATCCTCGCGCCCTGAATGACGTTGAGACCGATGCCGCCGAGACCGAATACGACTACGCGGTCGCCGGCCTGGACCTTCGCGGTGTTGAGCACGGCGCCGATTCCGGTGGTGACGCCGCATCCGATGTAGCAAATCTTTTCGAACGGCGCGTCGTCGCGAACTTTCGCCAGCGCTATCTCGGGCACGACGGTGAAATTCGCGAAGGTCGAGGTCCCCATATAATGATGCAGCGGTTGGCCGTCGCGCGAGAACCGGCTCGTGCCGTCGGGCATCACGCCGCGGCCCTGGGTCTCGCGAATCGCGGTGCACAGATTCGTCTTGCCGGAGAGGCAGGCGGGGCAGTTGCGGCATTCGGGAATGTAGAGCGGGATGACGTGGTCGTCGCGTTTCAGGGTCGTCACGGCTGGCCCCGTCTCGACGACGACGCCGGCGCCCTCATGTCCAAGGATACTGGGGAACAAGCCCTCGGGATCGGCGCCCGACAAAGTGTAGGCGTCGGTGTGGCAGACTCCGGTCGCCTTGATTTCGACCAGGACTTCGCCGGCCTTTGGGCCTTCGAGGTCAACGCTCGCGACTTCGAGCGGATCGCCGGCCTTGTTCGCGATTGCTGCTTTTACTTTCACGGCTACTCCCGCGATACCCGCAATATAATACGCGTTCGCGTCGCGCGGCTAACACCTCGCGCAACGCGCTTGATGGCAGTCGCGAATGGTGCCAAACATCACCACACTGTCCGGCGGGCGTAGCGCCAGGAGAAAACAAAATGGCCGAAAAAGATTTGTCCCCGGATCTTGCGATCGCGGCGCTGCTCGAAGGGAAGTCGCGGCGCGAGATGATGGTGATTCTCGCGCGGCTCGAGCAAGGCGGCGCGGGCATCTACCAGTCGTTCGCTGCGAACGAACGCAACGAGAAGGCGCGCGCGGCGTTGCTCGCGGGCGCGGAACGTGAGGAGCAGAATTCGGCGCTGCTCAAGATGATGACGGCGGTAAAAGATAAGTGCGAGAAGTGCGGCAAAGCGCTGGCGCCTCCCGCGGCGGCTGAGTGCTGTTCATTTCAATGCACCTTCTGCCCCGACTGCGCCGACAACATGAAGCACGTGTGTCCGAACTGTGCGGGAGAGCTGACGGCGCGTAGCATCTGAGGTCGAGGAATTTTCGATGCAAGTAATCGGCACGGTCAAGGAAATCTGGCGCTACCCGGTGAAGTCGATGGCGGGCGAGCGGATGCAGCGCGCGACGGTCGGCACGATGGGAATCCCTGGCGATCGCGGGTGGGCGATTCGCGACGAAAGGGCCGGCGAGATTCGCAACGCGCGCAAGTTGCCGGCGCTGTTGCATTGCAGCGCCGTGTATCTGCGCGAGCCATCGAGCAGCGACACGCCGCCGGTGCAAATCACGATGCCGAACGGGACGACATTCCGATCCGACTCGGCCGAGGCCGGCGAAAAACTTTCCGAAATGCTCGGGCGGCCGGTGACGATCTGGCCGATTCAGCCGGCATCGGAGCGCGAATTTCTAAAGCGCGCCAGGCCCGACAATCCCGACATGATGGCTGAATTGCGCGAGGTCTTCGGGCGGCTGGAAAATGAGCCGCTGCCCGACCTCTCTACGCTGCCGCCGCAGATTCTCGAATTTACATCGCCGTTTGGAACTTTCTTCGACGCGTTTCCATTTCAAGTACTCACGACGGCGTCTCTGACCGAGCTTTCCCGGAAAAATCCTGCCGCCGATTTCGACTCGCGCCGGTTTCGTCCCAACGTGCTGGTCGAGACCAAGAGTGGAATCGAAGGACTGGTCGAGGCCGAATGGTCGGGACGAACGATCCGAATCGGCGCGACGCGGATCAAGCTCGAGATGCCGACGGTGCGATGCGTGATACCGACGCTCGATCAGCCGGGGATGAAGAAAGATCCATCGGTGCTGCGGACGATCGTGCGCGACGCGGCGCAGAATCTCGGCGCGTACGCGACCATCGCGAACGGCGGAACGATCGCGGTCGGCGACGAGGTCGCGCTCGAATAGCAGCCGAACCAGGCTTTGCACTGCTGATAGCTACTTTCGACGGCGTGGCGCCGGTAACCGCAGCTGAAGCATTCCC
>PMOH01000180.1:0-2137 GCA_003161515.1 Deltaproteobacteria bacterium | reverse complement strand
GCGCACGAACCGCTGTCTGAGTGAGAGTTATACCTATTCTGGCGTTCCTAGGGGTTACCTTTGTTTGAGATAGTAGCTGTCGTGCCGTCGAACTTGGTTAGCTTGACGGTGAATGGCTCGTTGTAGGTCCGGGCCCTGTCCCTGAGAAAACTGAGCGCGACGGCTTCGCCCAGCAACAAGGAGGTATCCGTGTCGCTGCGCCAGTGGATGCCGGCATGGATCCCGTGACCGAAACTGACGTTGTGTCCAAGCTTGTTGAGTTCACCATTGACGGTTAACTGACCCGCATCCGAGCCGGTGTAGTCCAATAGCGAAAGCCCATCGCTGGAGGGCACCTTCGGATCGGGAATCACGAATCTACCGTCGAAGAAGAACTTCAGCACTGTGATGCAAGCGCCGCCGACCGTGCCGTGTCCCGTCGGATAGGACGGATGCGTCGGTGAGCCCTCAGGAAACGCCTGCGAAAGCAGCCACGTCCCATAGGTGTCGAAACTCTGCTCAAGTCCAATCGAGTTCAGGATCACATTACTCAGAGTGACGTCGGTCTCGGCCTGTTGCCCCGTCTTGATCAGGTGGACGATGCCTCCGATGGCCTCTGGCCGCGGACGAAGGTGCACAAACCATTTCTGATACCAGACGGCATTCAGGGCTTTGACCGCCACTTCGGCCAGGGTCGCAGCGAAATCGGGGCCACCGAATGTGCCGAAGCCGTTTTCCGTCGTCGAGCCGACATAGGGGTTGCCGGGATTGACCGGGGCACCAATTGTGCCGAGCACGAGAAGCGCCGTGAAGTAGGCCTGGTAGAGCACGTCGAGGTGGGTAAACGCCGCGAGATCCCGACCGTTACGCCGATAGCGAAGGTCCGGATCGATCTGATTTTGAAGGCCGGTGAGATTCCCGTCCTGCACTGTGAGCCAGTCGGCGAAGCCGGTGGGACTCTCTGCCATGTAGTCGATATCCGGCAGATAGCTCACCATCTGCTGACTTATCGGTTGAGTGCCTAGCGCGGTCGGCTTAATGAAAAATTGAGAGATGTAAGGGCCTGGCTTCTCGCCCGGGAAATTGCCCCGGAACAACAAGTTCGGTGTCACTATGCCACCGCTTCTCGGCCCAAAATAAGTAGGTTGTGATCCTAATTCCGCTGCTGCAGCACCGGCGAGAAGGTTAGTGCTGTAGTCGGTGAAGGCCACGTCTCGAAGCAGCGAAGCCCAGTAATGTTCGAGCAGCTCGGTGGCGTTCTGATCGCTGGCGGTTTTCGGGGCGGGAGGCACTTGTGGCTGGCCGAACTGCACATTGTCGAGCGCTTCCAGGTCGAAGGCCAGGCCACCTTGCGGACCGTTTTGCGTGCGCGTGCCCCCCACTATGATGTTTTGGAAATCCGAAAACTCGCCACTGTTCAACGCCTTTGTAAAGGTTGCGAAGGCTTGAAGATCCACCCGCCCGAAGTTGTCGTGCGGCAGACCCTTGGTGTAGGTACCGCCCTTGTCGGGATAGAGTGTAGTATCGCCGTTGCTGAAGTTAACCGCGGGGCCAGCGAGCGCGTCCTGAGTCGCTTCACCGACCCGCAGGTTGAAAGCTTGCGCGATCCGGTTGTTGGTAACACCTGCCGGCAGCGCAGTGCCGGAAGTGGCGGAGTCGAAGCCGGTCTGCGTCGTTTCGCGCGCATTGGCGGACGATGCAGCGACCAGCGGAGCCAGGACCCCGGTCGATACAGCCGCGGTCGCCGCGCCCAGGCCTGCGATGAAACGGCGGCGTCCGAGTGACTTGGGCGCGCCTGTCGATTCGAGAGTTTTCGTAGAAGCGGTTTCGCAGGTCGCCGCTTGCTCCTCAGCGGAAGTAGTGTCAGCCATAAAAAACCCCTCCCCCATGGCTGCTGCGGAGGAAATATACCCGCAGGCTTGTTAACGTGCACCGCTTGTAGCAATTCGACTGATCAGAAGCTATCCGCGAGGAGGTGAAAAGTTACCGCAATTCCAGTTCACGAGGATCGTTTGGAGCATGCGGCTGTGAGGCCCGCGAGCAGGGCCGTGACCAGCCAGTCGAAGCTCTGGTCGACGTTGAGGGGAATGCCGAATCCGCCCGCGATTTCGAGCGCTGCGAAGCCGTGCACGGTGCTGCGAAGGGCGCGGATCGCGTG
>PMOH01000296.1 GCA_003161515.1 Deltaproteobacteria bacterium | reverse complement strand
TGCACCCAGTGATAAGAAATCGCGAAATGGCGAGGACACCATTTCGCTCTGAGGTTCTAGGGAGAGAGCGCGACTCCCTCTGCTTCTGTTCTCCCTTTCCGCGTCGGAAAGGGGGTGAGGGGGATAGGACNNTATGGGAAGGGGTTAGGGGTTAGATTCTTCTATGCGGCAGTGCGTGGATGAATAGCCGTTACCCGCAATCCCTTGGAGGTCCATCCAACATCGAAGCCCACGATGTCGCCTTCGCGGATCAGATCGATTCCCGGCATCGTGCCGCCGATGCGCGCGCCCGCGACCGCCACGAACGGAAACTCAAACGGGATCTCCTTGCCGCTATGCGATCGCACGACGCCGCGGCCGCGCGCGCGGTCGAGCTTGAGAATCATCCCCTGGTAGAAATTTCCCGGGAAGCGCTCGCTGTCGAAATCGTTTTCGTCCGCCACCACCCTAAGGAACTAGCATCCCCGGGACGTGCGGAAAAGCGGCAGCGCTCAGGAACCCGACTTGTAGTCGATCACCTTGCTAATCGATTCCGCCAGCATCTTACCACCGACGGTTTTTTTCACTTCTTCCTTGACCAGCCCGCCGGGCACGTCATCCGACAGCCAGTCTTTAGAAGTGGAGGTCTCGTTGCCGGTCTTGACCGAAGTCTGGACCCAGTGAGTCTTGATCTTATTGCCCATCACGACCACGTCTTCGTCGCCTTCGGTCAGCTTGACGGATTGCGGCTTCGAGGGCTTTTCCATCAGCGAATCGTCCGAGTGGCTGATTTCGTCATTGGCGTAGAGCGTCACCTTGTCCGGCGGCATTTCGGTTTCGCTGCCCTCGTCGAGATCAGTCCTGGTTTCCTCGAGGACGGCTTTGTCTTTGTCGAGACTTACCAGCTTGGTGCTGATGCGCATGACGGCGCCGCCGGGCGGATGAGCCATCGCTTCCACGACGCCGACTTCGTTCTCGTGATGTTCGAGTATCTTTCGTTCCAGCGTAACGTAGGTGCCGGGCTTGAAGTGAGTCCATTGCTGGTATTCGGGATTAGCGGGCGGCGGAGGATGCGAATCGTCGGCAGCCATTAGAAAAGGACTTACCCCGAGAAGAGTAGCGCCAAGGACTGCCGCAGAAAGTGTTGGCCGGAACCTCATGGTCAGATCTCCTAAGCGACTTAGGTACTCGCCGTGAGAAGGAGTTAGTGGAAAGCCGCGCAACAAAATCCTACTGAAAGAAAATTGCCGATGTCAACCGTAACCGGCTGAGAGTATTGCACGTAATACACTTTCCAGTGTGACGCTCGGTTGACATTGAAGTTCAGGAGTCGTTAGATCGAAATCGCAACTGGGATTTCGACAGCAGCTGATAAAATGCGGAGTGAGTTTTCCTGAAGGAGGAACCTGTGGAACCCGACAAGGCCGCCATCCGGAAAAAGCTTAAGGAACGGATTCGCGCGATCGTCACCACCAGCGCCAGCACGGTCGTGCTCGCGACGACGATACTGAGCGCGATGCCGGCTGACGCCAACGTCGCGGACACTAACCCGGCGGATACTCTTCAGCAGCGCGTCGAGAAAGTTCGTCCCCAGGCTCAGGACGCGAACGCGAATCTGCAGCAGCAAGGTGATTCGAAAATCCAGCTGGCGTGGTGGCGCAATTGGCGCAACGGTGGATGGCGCGGATGGGGCTGGCCGAACTGGCACAACTGGCGTAACTGGCGCAATTGGTAGTTTCAGCCGAACCCGTTCCGGCGTTGCTATCCGACGTGCGCCGCGCGGCCTCGAGCGCTATTCAAGATGGCTGCGGGGATTAGATGGCGAATCGCCGGGCCGCTCGAGCTGCTCGTCCTGCAACCGACTCCGTTCTGCAATCTGGATTGCACCTACTGCTATCTCCCCGATCGTGATTCGAAGCGCAGGATGTCCGACGCGACCCTGAATCGCGTCTTTCAATTTGTCTTTTCAAGCGGAATCGTGGAGCAGGGCTTTACCGTAGTGTGGCACGCGGGCGAGCCGATGGTGCTGCCGGTCGGGTACTACGAACGGGCGATTGAAATTGCCGGCGAGCATAATCCGGGCGGCGTTCAGGTCCGACATTCGTTCCAGACCAATGGCGTGCTGATCGACGACGCGTGGTGTGATTTTTTTAAAGCGCATCAGGTCAACGTCGGCGTCAGTGTTGACGGGCCGGCGTTTCTTCACGACCGCAATCGAAAAACGCGCAAGGGCGCCGGGACTCAGCATCGGGTGATGGAAGGCATCCGAAAACTGCGGGCCAACGAGGTGCCGTTCCACGTGATATCCGTGCTCACGGAAGAATCACTCGACTACGCTGACGAGCTGTACGATTTCTACGTCGAGAACGAGATTCGGGAGGTCGCATTCAATATCGAAGAGATCGAAGGACCGCACGCAGCATCGACGCTCGGCGCCGCGGGCGTCGAGGATCGATTCCGTCGTTTCATTGGCAGATTCTTCGACCTCGTCGCGCGCGATGAGTTAGTCTTAAGCGTGCGGGAGTTCGACTCGATGGTGCCGATGATTCTTGGCGGCGATCACGAAAAGGATTTTCCGCCTACCCAGGAAAATTCCCCTTGCGCGATACTTAGTGTTGATTGCGAAGGTAACTTCACTACCTACTCGCCGGAACTGCTCGGTCTCAAGAGTAGTCATTACGGTGATTTTGCTATAGGCAACGTAAATACTGATACTCTCGCCTCCGCGATCAATGGCGACAAATTCCGGGATATGAGTAATGACATCGCGCGCGGACTGAGTAAGTGCCGCGACACATGTGAGTATTATAGTTTGTGCGGGGGCGGTGCGCCGGTGAACAAGTATTTCGAGAATGGATCGTTCGATTCGACCGAGACCATGTTCTGCCGGTTGAACCGCAAAGTAATCGTCGATGTGATCGTCGCGAAGCTGCAACCTCCGATTGGGCTTGCCACCGACGCCGCGTGACCCAGTGAAAATTCGTCACGCGCCGCGATACCAGAGCCGGCTGACACTTGCCGAACGCGTCCAGGTGCTCGACTCCAATGGATGGCGGCTGCTGAACGCGGACGAAATGGGCGTGATGAGCAACGACGACGGCGACGTCGCGATCATTGGCATGCCCCGACATTTGCTGAAGCGATGGTGGAGTCTGGTTGAATCGGACCATGTAACTACTGGGTTTGAAGGCTATGCCCGCGAGATCGCCGAGTACTTCGCCTACAAGAACTGGATCATCCCGGCCAATGCTGTGATGGAGATGGTGGGTTCTGACGGTCACGGAGACGGAGCGTTGGTTCCGAGTCATCCGACACGGTTCAGCGCGGGAGTCGGGAAGCTGCTCGCGTGTATCAACCTTGGCGACGAGAACGCTGCGATCGCACTTGGCGCGGCGCCGGCGCAGATTCGGGTCGTCCTCGAGCCTGGCGAGGGCGTGATGCTGCCGATGCGTGGCACCATCTTATGGGGTCGCTCGACTCTCGGCAGCTCGGACCTCGCGGTTACGCTGCTGATCGGAGAGCTATCATCTCAATCGACAGTAGCTACGGCATCGACAGGCAGATTTGGAGCTCGTTGAGAGCGTTGTCGATGTATTTGATCGCGTTGGCCTTGTGCCCTCGATAGTCACTCGCCGCCTGGGCCTGTAACACGTAGCGCGCGTGTTGTAGCTCGTTCATCGCGCGCGAGACTTCAGGATGACCGGCGGGCGGAGGTCCACCATAGTAGCCAGGGCCTCCAGGTGCCGGACCGAACGCATTGTTGGGATAACTGGGACTAGTCGTGCACGCAGCGCAGGTCAGCACGACGCCGAAGATGACTCCGCTGGCGAAATATAATCCTCTTATCACAGGAACCCTCCTTCCCGGGGAAATGAGCATCGACATTATTCCGAACCGGCCGTACATCGCGCGGCAATCTACCACAGCGTCGAATCGAGCGCAGCGACAAAAATGGTGAAGCGTTTCAAATCGCGCGCAAAGCCGATAAATTCTTAAAGAACGGCTACGCGAGCGGCATTCAAGAATGGCGATAGTTGAAAGTCTGAAACCGGGCGAGACCGACGCAGCGGCGGAGAAATCCGAAACGCTGGCGCTGCGCGGCGAAAGCTTGAGCAAGGTTTACGGCGGGCGCGCAGTCGTCGACGACGTCAACGTCGTCGTCAGGCCGGGCGAGGTCGTGGGCTTCCTCGGTCCCAACGGCGCGGGCAAGACCACCACCTTCTACATGCTGGTGGGACTGCTCAAGCCTGACAAGGGCCGCATCATGTTCAGCGGCGAGGACATCACGACGCTGCCGCTCTATCAGCGCGCGCGCCGCGGAATTTCCTACCTGCCGCAGGAGCCGAGCGTCTTCCGCAAGCTGACCGTCGAGCAAAATCTGCTAGCGGTGCTCGAAACCCTGCCGCTCACCGAAGAGGAGCGCTACGCGCGCCTGCAAACGCTGCTCGACGAGCTCGGAATCTCGAAGCTGGCGAAGAGTAAGGCTGGCGTGCTGTCCGGCGGCGAGCGCCGACGCGTGGAAATCACGCGCGCGCTGGTGCTCGATCCGACCTACCTGTGCCTCGACGAGCCGTTCGCGGGAATCGATCCGATTACCGTCGTCGAGATACAGCGTGTCGTCACGTATCTGAAGGAGCGGGGAATCGGCGTGCTGATGTCGGATCACAACGTGCACGCGACCTTGTCGATCATCGATCGCGCCTACATCATTCACTCGGGCAAGATTCTGTTCGAAGGCAAGCCGCGCGACATCGTCGCCAGCGACGCAGTGCGCCAGGTATTCCTCGGCGAGCGATTCAAGCTGGCGAGATAATCAGAAAGGAACGCCGGACGCGCTGAATCCTGAATTTGGCATTGGCGGTGGATATGTCGGATAGCCGTAGCCACCGTATGACGGCGCGTAGCCGGAACCGAAGCCGCCCATCCCCCCGCCGCCCCCGTAGCCTCCGCCAAAGCCACCGCTGCCACCGCCGAGCGTCATACCGCCGCCTAGCAGCATCGGGATAATCGTTGTCAGCATGCTCGGCGGGGCGCTGTTGTATTGCTGATACTGCTGGAGCTGCTGCCCTTGAGCCTGGTAGGCCTGCGCGTCAGGCGGCATGTTGTTCTGATAATCCTGAATCGAACCGGAAGACGCGTATGGATCGGAGCCGTCCGACGGCATCGCATAGCCCGAGGACCCTCCCTTACCAGTCGAGCCTGATGTGCCTGCGCTGCCGGCCAGCTCGGGACTGATCTTGATCCGATTGTCGACCACCAGCGACGGGTCCTTCAGATAGTGACGCGCCTTCTGCTCGGCGTCAGTCTTGCCAAACTCGCTCGCGACGAAACCGAACAGGATGACCTGCTTGCCACCACTCGGACTGGTCACGACCTGCGCGCCAACCAGCGGCAGCGAGTGATGCTTCAGATAATCGGAGAGACCCTGGCTCTGCGGCGAATCGATCGTACCGCCGGCGACAGTGCCCGCGCTCGACGGCGGCGGCATCGAGCCCGAATCGTAGTTATTCGAGGATCCGATCGACGAAGCGTGGCCGTTGGCGATGCCGTTCGGATTCTGCTGTGGCTCGCATGCGGACAATCCCGCGAGAGCGACCGCCAGCCCGAACATGGCCACGGCATTTGCGATACGACTCATAGGTCGAAGTATAGTCCTGTGCCACTCCCCTAACAATTCGACGAATTTTGGGCGATTTCGTTTCATTTCGCGATAACTGCTTCGCGTTGCGAGAATGCATTACTCATTGTGCGAGAGGGAGTTCCGTCGAATCTAGGCTTTTCGATGGCACAGTCGGTGCAATATGAACGGCGATGGTACTCAACAAGGAAAACGGGGATCAGGTCGATCAAAAGCGCGATACGGCGGAGGTCGAAGCCGCCCTCGCGCGATTGACCAACGAAGACTCAAAGCTGGGTGAACGTTTGATCAATGCGGCCGTCGCCGGCGCGGTGGTCGCGCGTCAGCCCGCGGATCCAATGTTGCGAGCCGAAGCGGCCGCCGCCTGGAACTCGATTAAGCCAGTGATCTCCGAACACCTGAGTTGCCAGAAAGATATCGTGCTCCCGTGGTTGGAGTCGCGAAAGAATTTCCCGCCCGACCTGATACTGCGCGCCCGCGAGCAGCGCACCCGGCTGTGCGGCATGGTACAAACGATTGACGCTTTTTCGTTCATCACGGGGACGGACGAGGAAGTCGCGCAGGCCGGAACCGCGCTGACCGCATTCGCGGTATGCCTCGACGATCTGATCGACTGTGAAGAACGCGATTTGTTCCCGATGATCCAGCGTAGTCTGTTCGGAGAATCCAGCGGCGCCGGCGCATGAACGCCAAGTGGCTCCCCGCGATTGTTCCCCTTCCCTCGAGGGAAGGGGTTAGGGGTTAGGTTCCGTAGCCTACCTCTACCAGGAAATCGCGCACCAGCTGATTGAAGACCGCGGCATTTTCGAAATAGATCGAATGACCGCTGCCGGGGACTGTGCGTATCCGCGAATTGGGCAGCGCCGCTGCGAGCGCCTTGACGATAGCCGGCCTGATCAACGTGTCCTCCTCACCAACCATGCACAGTATCGGCATCGTGAGGCGA
>PMOH01000092.1 GCA_003161515.1 Deltaproteobacteria bacterium | reverse complement strand
AACGAGAGCTTCGTTCCTCACACTGCAACCGAGATTCTCCGGGTGCGTCCGGAAATCGCCACCGACCAACATCATCAGCCGCTGCTATCGCGCGAAAGTATCGCCGGCGTGAACGTCAGCCGCACGCGCGGCGCCAAGGAATTCGCCCTGCTGCGCGGCGTCCAGCCAATCGCTTACGAAGTGCATCCGAACCTCCATCTGGTCGAGGGACGTTGGCCGGTGCGCGGCAACGGCGAATGGGTGATCGGGCGACGCCTGCTCACGCGCTTCCCGTATCTTCAACCCGGCACGACTTTTCACTATGAGCATCGCGACTGGAAGATCGTCGGTGTATTTACCGACAACGACAGCGCGCGCGAATCGGAACTCTTCACTGACCTCGACGACTTGATCAACAACTTTCACTGGGACAGTGGCGGCGCCTCCGCTCTGCACGTGGTGTTGAATCCCGGCAGCGCGGCTGAATTTGCGAATGCAATCAAATCCGACGGCCGCTTGACGCTGCAGGGCGAAACCGAAACCGAGTACTACGCCGCACAAGCCGCCTTGGTCGGACAACTGCGATTGCTGGGATTGATCGTCGCGATCGCGCTCGCGATTGGCGCGATGTTCGGCGGCATGAACACGATGTATACGGCGGTGACCCGCCGCGGACGCGAGATCGGCGTGCTGCGCGTGCTCGGATTCTCGCGCGGGGACATCCTCAGCAGCTTCGTAATAGAGAGCATCATCCTCGGCCTCGCGGGCGGCTTGGCCGGCGTCGTGCTCGCGACCGTGGTCGCGTGGGCGACTGGATTGACCAGCCGCACGATGAGCGTCGGCGCGATGTTTTTTTCGTACCGTCCGACCGCCGGGGCGCTCGCGGCTGGTGTCATAGTGTCCGCGATCATCGGCGTCGCGGGCGGCCTGATGCCGGCGCTGCGAGCCTCGCGCGTCGGTATCATCAGCGCGCTGCGGGAGGCCTGACGATGGCGGCTAAGTTGCTGACGATCGCTTTTCGCAACATGCGCCGCCAACTGCGGCGAACGCTCGTCACCGGGATGACCTTTGCCATCGCAGTCTTCATCTTCACGGTGCTGATCGCGGTGCCGTGGTCGATGGATCGAATCGCCGACAACGCTTCGAAGGAACTGCGCCTGGTCGTAACCGAGCGCAACAACGGCCGTCTGCCCGCGCGCTACTGCGGTCCGATCAGGAAGCTGCAGCATGTGCTGGGATGCGCCGCGGAAATCTTGTGGGCCGCGACTTACCGCGATCCCAAAAACCCGGTCGTCACCTACGGAGTCAACAGCGATCTCGCGAGCATCAGCGGTAGCACCGACTACCAGATTTCGCCGGAACAAACGAAGCTGATCCAAACGGACCGCCGCAGCGCGCTGGTCGGATACAAGCTGATGCGGGAGAACGGATGGAAAATCGGCGAGCCGCTCACGCTGCGCAATCCCGACGACCCGCGGCTCACACTGACCTTCATTCCCATCGTCGAGTACCCAACCGAGTTCATGTCGCGTGTGTTTTTGTTCGATCGCAGGATGTTCGACGACGCGGTGAAGAGAGTTTACGGCGCCGATATCGCGGACCGGGCGTCGTTCATCGTGGTCAAGGTCGATCGCGTCGAGAACATGGGACTGGTGGCCAACGAAATCGACGAGAACTTCCACAACTCGGACTCCGAAACCGAAACCACCACCGAGTCGGATTCGGTTGCCAACTCCGTCAGCGCGATCGGCAACATCCGCACCATCATTTATAGCTTGTGCGTGGTCGTGATGCTGACGGTCTTGCTAATTGCCGCCAATTCGATGGCGATGATGGTGCGCGACCGAATCAGCGAAGTGGCTGTGATGCGCGCGCTCGGATTCACGCGCACCCACATCGCGGTCCTCCTGTTCACCGAGGCCGCGCTCATCGGGCTTATCGGATCGATGGTCGGCGCCGGGCTCGCCCTATTGGCATTCGCACACGGCATGAGGCTCGGCGAGATAACCGGGCTGCTCGGCTATCTGGAGGTGCGTCCCGAGACGGCAGCAGCAGCCGTCGCCTCTGCTTTCCTGGTGAGTATCTTAAGCGCGCTAGGCCCGGTGATCCGCGCGATGCGTGTAGTCCCGGCCATGGCCTTCCGCGAGATCGTCTAAGCGATGGGCCAAGCTCAGGAGTTGGCCGTTTCTGCCCCAAACTCTTCTAACAGGGACGAAGTCCCGCATCCTTCTTAACACTGGGTGCAGGGGTCACCCTGCCCAAGGAAGTGTGAAACCCACGGTGGGTTTCACGTAAAATCAAGTCTTTCTTTCTGCGGGGCGGGGCGGTGGCCTGTTGATGGAATTGTTGAGCGATTGTGGATAGTTAGCGCCTTATTGCTCTTTTCTGCTTGATTAGCTGCCTCGAATCCGGCAAAGAAGACAAATTAGCTCGACTGTTGGACCGGTGGGTGGGCTATCGCAGCCTGTCCCGGAGGCGCAACATAATCGTAATGGGTGAACCTCGGCACATCATAATACACGGGCACTTTTATCAGCCCCCGCGCGAGAGCCCGTGGACTGGTTTGATCAGTCCCGAGTACGGTGCGTCGCCGTTCCAGAACTGGAACGAGCGGATTCTCAGCGAATGCTATACGGCCAACGCGCATGCGCACACGATGCAGGGCCCGGTCGTTCACGTCCGCAATAATTACGAGTCGCTCAGCTTCGATGTCGGCCCGACGCTCGCGGGATGGCTTCAAACGCATGGCAAGACGGCGTACCGCGCGATGACTCGTGGCGACGCGCTGTCTGCGTCGGCGCATGGCGGCCACGGCAACGCGATCGCGCAATCGTACAGCCATTCGATTTTGCCGCTCCTGCCGCCGCGCGATCGCGAGTTGCAGATAGGTTGGGGTATCGACGATTTCGTGTTCCGCTTCGGGCGCAAGCCTGCCGGGATGTGGCTCCCCGAATG
>PMOH01000032.1 GCA_003161515.1 Deltaproteobacteria bacterium | reverse complement strand
ACCGGATCGCTCGGACTCGATGTCGCGCTAGGCGTCGGCGGATTGCCGCGCGGGCGCGTGGTGGAAATTTACGGCCCGGAATCGTCGGGCAAGACCACGCTCGCGCTGGAATGTATCGCCGAGGCGCAGAAGATGGGCGGGACGTGCGCGTTTATCGATGCGGAACACGCGCTCGACGCCGCATACGCGCGCAAGCTCGGGGTCAAGGTCGAGGACCTGCTCATCTCGCAGCCCGATAACGGCGAGCAAGCGCTGGAGATAACCGAAACGCTCGTGCAATCGGGCGCGATCGACGTGCTGGTGATCGACTCGGTGGCGGCGCTGGTGCCGCGCGCGGAAATCGAAGGCGAGATGGGCGAGCCGCAGATGGGTTTGCAGGCGCGCCTGATGTCGCAGGCGTTGCGCAAGCTGACGTCGATCATATCGCGCTCGCGCACCATCGTTATTTTCATCAATCAGATCCGAATGAAGATTGGCGTGATGTTTGGGAATCCGGAAACGACTACCGGCGGCAACGCGCTTAAGTTTTATTCGTCGGTGCGCATCGACATCCGGCGCATCGGCACGATCAAGAACGCGACCGAAGTGATCGGCTCGCGGACCAAAGTCAAGGTGGTGAAGAACAAGGTCGCGCCGCCGTTTCGCGAGGCCGAATTCGACATCCTGTACGGCACCGGCATTTCGAAGGAAGGCGAGCTGGTCGATATGGCGAGCGAACACAACATTATCGAGAAGCTGGGCGCGTGGTACTCCTACGGCGGCGAGCGAATCGGCCAGGGCCGCGAGAACGCGCGCGACCTGCTGAAGGCCAATCCAAAGCTGGCCGAAGAGATCGAAGCAAAGGTCCGCGAGAAACTGGCGGCCAAACCAGTCGCTCTTCCTCCAGAAGCCGCGGTCGAGGAGCCGGAACCCGTTCCCGCGCAAGTCCCAAAGAAGAAAGGCTAACTAATAGTATGTGAAACCCGCGGTGGGTTTCACGCTTCCTTCGGCAGGGGTGACTCCTGCACCCAGTATTAATCGCAAAATGGCGAGGACGCCATTTTGCTCACAGGTTCTTTTTCCTGTGTCATTCAGAGCCCTTCGACTCTGCTCAGGACAGGCTCCGCGAAGAATCCCGGGTCCTTCCGAACCTCTGACCCTCACATCGCAAAGTGAAAATGCGCGAGGATCGCCGGCCCGTTGTGCGACAATATCCGCGATAGCGCGAATATCAGCCCGAAGAACGCGCCGAACAGGCCGCCGTTGACGCGAATCCAGTCCAGATGCGTCCGCGTTTTCGATTCTATTTGAATTCTGATCTGATCGTCCGACAGTCGCGCGAGATTCTCGCGCACCATCAAGGTAATCTGCCCGCGGCTCGATTCCACCGTCCTGCGCACCATGTTGTCGATCAGCTTTTGCGCAAACTGATTCGCGTAGCTGTCTGGATCGTGCAGCTGGGCGCCGAACTCGTGAATCGCGCTTTCGATCGTTTCGCGCAGCTCGGGATCGTTCTGCAACTCGGGCAGCCGTTTGCGCAAATTCGCCGCGACGCGCGTGCCGATCGATTGCGCGCCGAGCCGGTTCATCATCGCGTAGATTCGCGTGACCGTCTTCGGCAACAACCGCTTGAGAACACTTTCGAGACGATCGCGCTTTTCGGGCGACTCGAGATACTCAATCGCATTACTGATTATCCGCTCGAGGCCGGCCTGCCCGAGCACGTCGTGGAGCTTCAACTCCTGCAGATACGTCCCAAGGCGCCCGACCAGGTTCATGTCGCTCAGCTTGCGCCCGATCATTTGCGGCGTGAGCCATTCGTTCTCGATCGTCGCGGCGATTCCGTCGATCAGCTTCGCGCGATTGCGCGGCAACACGCCCGAGTTGGGCAGGTACCATCGCCGCTCGAAGATCATCTTGAGCGCGATATAATCGCAGAGCCCGCCGATCAGCGCCGCCTCCGCCATCGAGACCGCAATCTCCGACGCCGTCTTGAAATGGGTAAACATCAGGGCGGCGAGGCTGACCAGGTAGATGAAGAATGAAAAAGCCAGGGTCAGGTCGCCCTTATGCATGAGAACAAAGTTGCTGAATGAAAACGGCTCGCGGATCCGGGTGGGCGCGTTGATACTGATGTCCATATGATCCAGTGTGTCCGACGCATCGTGTCGGGCCAACTCCACAGCGCAGTCGGAAGGCTGCTGCTCCGATCACCTCTCCTCGGATCACTCCAGTGGCACACGCTTCAGCCTGTGGTTCTTTCCTGGATTTGCATGGACCAGAAAATCACAGGCTAAAGCCTGTGCCACCAAAAAAGAACCTCAGAGCAAAATGGCGTCCCCGCCATTTTGCGATTTCTTATCACTGGGTGCAGGGGTCACCTCTGCCGCGGGCGCGGGGCGCGGAGCCCCGCATTCAATTGAGTGATTTACCCTTCCCCAGCTACAATCTGAACACACATGCGCTGGACTACTGCCAAAATTCGACAATCGTTTCTCGATTTTTTCGCCGCACGCGGTCATACGATCGTGCCGTCGGCGTCGCTGATCCCGAAGGGCGACCCAACCTTGCTCTTCACCAACGCCGGGATGGTGCAATTTAAGGATTATTTCCTTGGCGTGCGCACGCCGCAGCATGTGCGCGTCGTTGACGTGCAGAAATGCCTGCGCATTTCGGGCAAGCACAACGATTTAGAGGCGGTCGGCCGCGACACTTACCATCACACTTTTTTCGAGATGCTCGGGAACTGGTCGTTTGGCGACTACTACAAGGAAGAAGCGATTCGATGGCATTGGGAACTGATCACCAAGGTCTGGGAAATCGATCCGAAGCTGCTTTACGCGACTGTTCACAAGGACGACAAGGAGTCCGAGGACATCTGGCTGAAGCTCGGAGTGCTTCCGCCGGAGCGGATTCTGCAATTCGGCGACAAGGATAATTTCTGGGAGATGGGTCCGACTGGCCCGTGTGGTTACAACTCGGAGATTAGCATCGACCGCGGCGAGGCCGCGTGCCGGCCGGAGAAAAATCATCCAGGACAGAAGTGTTTTGTGAACGTCGATGGATGCGAGCGATTCATCGAAATCGGCAATCTAGTCTTCATTCAGTACAATCGCGATGAGTCAGGGAAGTTGACCCCTCTGCCGAAAAAACACGTCGACACCGGCACAGGACTGGAGAGAACAGCGGCCGCCCTACAGTCGATCGAGGAAAGCAAAAGGCTCGGCAAGCAGATCATTCTCGGGAACTACGAGATCGATCTGTTCAAGACGATCATCAAAAGAGTTGAAAACGTCGTGGCGAAGCATGGCAATTGCCCCCCGTACGGCGCAGACGAGAAGAGCGACGTGTCTTATCGATCGATCGCGGATCACGCACGCACTATGTCTTTTCTAATCTCGGAGGGGCTACGTCCGGGAAATACTGACCGAGAGTATGTGCTAAGGCGGATCATCCGGCGCGCGTCCCGGCATGCGCGGTTACTCGGCGTTGGAATGACCGACTCTGTTCTGACCGAAGCCTGCGGCGGTGTTGCTGACGCGATGGGAGACTACTACAAGGAACTGCTCCAAAATCGCGGTGCAATTATTGAGACGGTTCGAGAAGAAGATGTTCGCTTCCACGCCCTGCTTGTGACCGGCGAACAGTTTCTCAACGATGAACTCAGGAGACTTAGAAAGCAGGCGTTTTATAAGAGCCACCCTGAAGAACAAGCAGACGAGAGTATTACGTGGGAAACGGCTAAGCTCCCCTTCCCCTTGCCCGCTGAAGTGGCCTTCAGACTCCATGATACATACGGGTTCCCCTTGGACCTTACGCAGGACATCCTGCGCGAAAAGGGAATTGAGGTGGACGTCGCCGGCTTCACCCGCCTGATGGACGAGCAGAAAGAGCGCGGACGCGCCGCCCGCAAAGATGACGCCACAGCGCCCGAGATCAGCCTAGGCGCAGGCACAGCGTCGCGCTTCGTCGGTTACCACACTTACGAGGGCGAGTCCGAAGTGCTCGCGGCGGGCGGCAAGAATAGCGATCAGGTCGCCGTCGTCGTCGCCGAGACTCCTTTCTATCCAGAGGGCGGCGGGCAAATTGGAGACCGCGGCGTAATCGAGACCGCGTCAGGCGCGCTGCTCGAAGTCTCTGACACGCGCAAGGCCGAAGGCTCGATCGTTCATGTCGGCCGGATTCTGCGCGGTGACGCCGCCGACTTCGCGCGCGGCGCGCGGGTCAAGCTCAAGGTCGATCGTCTGCGGCGCGACGCTGCGATGCTCAATCATTCCGCGACGCACATTCTCCACTACGCGCTGCGCGATGTTCTCGGCAGTTCGGTGCATCAGGCTGGAT
Source organism: Deltaproteobacteria bacterium (assembly GCA_003161515.1). Taxonomy (GTDB): domain Bacteria; phylum Desulfobacterota; class Binatia; order Binatales; family Binataceae; genus Binatus. Next base: position 634 of record PMOH01000032.1, on the reverse strand, counting down.
CGCTGGTCGATCCTGACAAGCTGCGCTTCGACTTCGCGCACGCCGGGCCGGTCAAAGTAGGTGCGCTCGCGACCATCGAGGAAGAGATCAACGCACGCATCCGCGAGAACGCCGAAGTGATCGTCGAGGAGATGGCGTACGACGATGCTATCAAGGCTGGCGCGCTCGCATTTTTCAGCGAAAAGTACGGCGACCGCGTGCGCGTGGTCAGGATGGGCGATTTTTCGGTCGAGCTATGCGGCGGCACGCACATCTCGCGCACCGGCGACGTCGGGATGTTCAAGCTCGAAGCTGAATCGGGAGTCGCGGCCGGCGTGCGTCGAATCGAGGCAGTGACCGGACAGGGCGCGCTCGAAACAATTCGCAAGCGCGAGAAAATCCTCGAGGAAATCGGCGCTCAGCTCGGCGCGCGCGACGGCGCGGCAGTCGAGCGTCTGGAAAAACTGCTCGCGCGCGAAAAAGAACTGGAGAAAAAGCTGCGCGTGATGGAGCAGAAGCTGGCTTCAGGAGCCGGCGCCGCGGCAGATGAAGAAAAAGTGGTCGAGGTTGGCGGGGTCAAAGTCGTGACCCGCAAGCTCGACGGCGTCGATCCGCGCACGATGCGCGAGATCGCCGATCGAATGCGTCAGAAGCA
>PMOH01000237.1:5209-9280 GCA_003161515.1 Deltaproteobacteria bacterium | reverse complement strand
CCGCCCATGCGATCGAACAGCAACAGCGCGAGCGCCGTGGTCAGCACCGGCAGCGCGAGCAGCAGCAGGATCGCCGTGATGAAAAGCGACCAGATGACCAGCGGCAAGCGGAAGAAGTACATGCCCTTGGTGCGCATGTTGATGATGGTCGTGATGTAGTTGATCGAGCCCATCAGCGACGACGCGCCGAGCACGATGATGCTGATGCACCACAAGTCCTGACCCCAATCGACGCCGGTATAGATAGGCACCGCGCTCAGTGGAGCGTATGACGTCCAGCCCGCAGCTGCGGGACCGCCGGTCACGAAGAACGACGACAGCATAATCACGCCGGCGACCGCGCCAACCCAGAACGAGAGCATGTTCAGCTTGGGGAACGCCATGTCGCGCGCGCCGATCATGAGCGGGATGAGGAAGTTGCCGAAGCATCCGACCAGGATCGGCATCACCACGAAGAAAATCATGATGGTGGCGTGCATCGTGAACATCGCGTTGTAAGTATTGGGCGGAATCGCGCCGTCGTACATGAACGGCTCGGGCACCCAGTGGAATCCGGGGACCGCGGTTTCGGGAAACGCGAGTTCCCACCGCATCAGCATCGCCATCAGGCCGCCGATCGACATCATGAACAGCGCCATGAAGAGGAACTGACGCCCGATCATTTTGTGATCTTCGGAAAAAATATACTTGCGCACAAAGCCGAGCTCATGATGCTCCGCGTGGGCGCCGTGTGCCGCAACCGCTGCCGTGCTGCTCATCTTCGACTAGCTCCTCCGACTGACGTGGCCGGCCGATGCGGGCGTTACTTGTTCTGCGAGTATTCGTCTTTGAGCCACTTGTCGTAATCCTCTTGCGACTGCACCGTCAGATTGCCTTTCATCCCCGAATGGCCGAAGCCGCACAGCTCCGCGCACGGGATTTCGTATTGGCCGGTTTCGGTCGCCTCGAACCAGACGTGAATGATACGACCCGGGACCGCGTCCTGCTTGAGACGCAGGTTCGGGACGAAAAAGCTGTGGATGACGTCCTTCGACGTGAGATCGATCCGCACCACCTTGTTCACCGGCACGTGCAGCTCGTTGTCCATCGTGAGCTCGCTCTTGGTGCCGAACTTTCCGTCGGGCCCTGGGTAGGTGATTTCCCAGTTGAACTGCTTCGCGTTGATCTTGTAGAAAACGTCGCCCGGCGGTCCATGCTCCTTGATATCAGCCCACGTCGAGCGGCTCATGATCGCCAGGGTGATCAGGATGACCGTGGTCGCGGTGGTCCAGATNNNACGATCCAGAAGATCAGCTCGAAGAGCCAGTCGATCCGGGGACCGAAGGTCGAGATGTCGTGCGGAAAATACAGATGCTCGAGCATCGAAGCGTCACCTCTGCGCTATCAACGTGAAATGCTGGACGAGCTATGGCCGCGCCGATCAAGGCGGCCGATGCTACGTTCGGACGAATTGCGATTCATGAATCGGTGTGATTATGCCTGCCAGCACATCGATTAGTGAAATGAAAAATCTTCGTACCCCACCGCAACCTGCGCTTAATCAACGCCGACATGACGCTCACATTTCGCCAGCAAATTCAAGCGCTTCGCGGTCGCAGGATAGCAAGGCTCGCGCGCGGCGCAAACAGGCTCTCGCGCACGATTGGCGGCAACAAGTCTTTGAGCTATTAGGGCTAGTTGAGGAAGAGGAGGTCTTGGTTTGTTATGGCCGATCGCGTGGCGACGCTTTCCCAGAACTTCGAGGCGCAGGCGCAGAAGTACGGCGCGCGCGCCTTCCTGAAAGACAAGCGCGACAAGGTCTGGACCGACCATTCGTGGACCGAGGTTTCCGAGGCCGCCGGCAAACTGCGCGCCGGGTTGCTCGGCCTCGGCGTGCGCCCCGGCGATCGCGTCGCGATCCTTTCCGATAACTGCCCCGAATGGATCGTCGTCGATCAGGCCGTGCTCGGGCTCGGCGCAATCGTCGTACCGCTCTACACCACCAGCGGACTCGAGGAGACCGCGCACGTCATCGCTGACTCGGGCGCGAAAGTGATCGCAGCCAACGGCAACGAGATGGTCAAGAAACTTCTCGGCCTCGGCGCCTCGATTCCCGAGGTCACCGCGATTGTCGCGATGCATGCCGGCGCTGAATCCACGCCCGCCGCCAACGGAACGCCCGCCGTCATGACCGCGGCGTCGATAAATGGCGAAGCGCCGGCCGCGATCGTCGAGGGCAGCAGCGACGACCTCGCGACTATCATCTATACGTCGGGCACCACCGGCACCTCGAAGGGCGTGATGCTCTCGCACGGCAATCTGATCGCCAACGCCGAGGACTCGCTCGCGGCACTCGGGCTCAACGATACCGACATGACGCTGTCGCATCTGCCGATCGCTCACTCGTTCGAACGGACCGCGGGTTACTACACGGTCGCGATGGCGGGAGGAACGATCGCGTTTGCGGAGAGCCTCGGGCAGATCGCATCGAATCTCACCGAGGTCGAGCCGACCGTTGTGCTCACGGTGCCACGCCTGCTCGAAGTGATACACAGCCGCGTGATGCGCACGGTCGAGACGTCGCCGCCGATGCGCCAACGGCTGTTCAAGATGGCGCTCAATGCGGGCGAGCAGGCGGCTGAATATCGCAATCGCGGGAAGCCGGTTCCGCCGATGCTCGCGCTCTCGATGGCGGTATTCAGGCGCCTGGTCTTCGCGCGCGTGCGCGGGATTTTCGGTAGCCGCATCCGTTACCTGATTTCCGGCGGAGCGCCGCTGCCAATCGAGATCAATCGGTTCCTGTCAGCCGCCGAAATACCAATCGTGGAAGGATACGGTCTGACCGAAGCTTCGCCGGTGGTGGCGGTGAATCTGCACAACGGCAAGACGCGAATCGGCACCGTGGGACTGCCTCTGAAACGAATCCAGGTAGAGACCGCGCCCGACGGCGAGTTGCTGCTGCGCGGCCCGAACATAATGAAGGGCTACTACAAGCTCGAAGCCGAAACCAAAGAAGCGATTGACGAAAACGGATGGCTGCATACTGGCGACATCGCGAAGATCGACGTCGAGGGNNGCGTACGTCGAGAGCAAGCTCACCGGCGACAAGTTCATCAGCCAGGCATGCGTGATCGGCGACCGCCGCAAGCATCTTGCGGCGCTGGTGGTGCCTGACTACGAAAATCTCGTGGATTTTCTGAAAGAGAACAACCTCGATCCGAAAACCCCGGACGCACTCACGAAGTCAAAGGAGTTGAGGACGTTCATCCAGGGGCGAATTCGCGAAATCAACAAGCAGTTCTCGGACGTCGAGACGATCGCGACGTTCGCGATCGTCCCGCCGCTCACCCAGGAAAACGGCGAGCTGACGCCGTCGCTAAAAGTGCGCCGGAAGATAGTCCAGGCGCATTTCAAGGATCAAATCGATTCAATGTACGGCGATTGAATTTAGGGGCTCCGCGCCCCGTGCCCGCGGCAGGGGTGACCCCTGCACCCAGTACTAAGCGCGAAATGGCGAGGACGCCATTTTGCTCTCAGGTTCTTTTTCCTATCTACCTCTTGCAAAGTAAGCTGTCGGCGACTGCGTCGCCGACAGCGGGAAAGATCCCCCATCTAGTTCGAACAGGGACGAAGTCCCGCATCTTCTTTTACTGGGTGCAGGGGTCACCCCTGCCGCGGGGTGCGGGGCGAGGAGCCCCGCTTTTAGATTGTCTGCTACTTGTTGCCGTTCTCGGCGGCCATCAGTACGTGAATCGTAGTGAGCTTCTTTACCATGTATGCGCGCTTGCCCTTGGGCGTCACGACCTCGATATCGTCCTCTGCTGCTTTGCCGATTAGCGCGCGGCCGAGCGGTGACGACAACGAGATGCGGTTCTGCGCGCCGTCAACTTCTTCGGGCACGACGATCTCGTATTCTGCGACTCCGCCTTCGTCGAGATCCTCTAACTTGACGCGGCTGCCGAGGCCGACGGTGTCGCGCGGGATCGTTTCGAGGTCGATCATCGTGAGCTCGGCGATTCGCGTCTCGAGGTTGCCGACCCGCGCGCGCAGAAACTCCTGGCGCTGCTTGGCCATCGCATATTCGGCGTTTTC
>PMOH01000237.1:0-5077 GCA_003161515.1 Deltaproteobacteria bacterium | reverse complement strand
GTCACGCTCTGAATCTTGTGCACGATCAGCTCGCCGAGCGAGGTCACGTCCGCGGCCTCGGCAATCGCGATGATGTCGTGCGGCCCCGTCACCGCGTGCGCCACGGAAACTCCTTGCACGCCGCGAATCTTGGCCGCGACCTCGCGCGCCTTTCCCGGTGACGTGTCTATAAGGATGAATGCCTTCACAGCCATACTGGTTTCCTCCCGGGCGTGCGGATGAGCGCGGCCCTGGTTATCGCGGTGGCGGAATCAAAGCACCCTTCTCATCATATACATAAAATCCGCGGCCCGACTTGCGGCCGAGATATCCGGCATCGACGTACTTCTTCAGCAGCGGGCATGGACGATACTTGTCGTCGCCGAGCACCCGATGCATCACCTCCATGATCGCGAGGCAGGTGTCCAGCCCAATCAGATCGGCCAGCTCGAGCGGGCCCATCGGCTGATTGGTGCCGAGCTTCATCGCGGTGTCGATATCGGTGACCCCGCCGACGCCCTCGTACATCGTGTAAATCGCTTCGTTGATCATCGGCAGCAGCACGCGATTGACGATGAATCCCGGGAAATCCTGCGCGGTCATCGTGGTCTTGCCGAGTTGCTCGGCCAGCGTGCGGGTCTGCTGAAAGGTGGCCTCCGAAGTCGCGAGTCCGCGGATAATTTCGACCAGCTTCATCGCCGGCACCGGGTTCATGAAATGCATCCCGATGACGCGGTCGGCGCGCGAGGTCTTCGCGCCCATCTTGGTGATCGAAATCGAGGACGTGTTCGAGGCGAAAATCGTTTCCGGCGGACAGACCTTGTCGAGCTTCTGCAGCAGCGCAATCTTCGCGTCTTCGTTTTCGATCACCGCCTCGATCACGAAGCCGACCTTGCCCAGATCCTCGAGATTGGTGGTGGTCTCAACCCGGCGCATCACGCGATCGCGCTCTTCGGGCTTGAAGCGGCCGCGCTCGATCATGCGGTCGAGGTTGCGCGCGATCGTATCGACCCCGCGCTTGCACATGTCCGGCGCGATATCGTGCATCACGACCGCGATTTCCGCCTGCGCCGCGACCTGCGCGATTCCCGCGCCCATCTGCCCTGCCCCGATCACGCCAATCTGCTGCAAACTCATTCGTCTCTCCGAAAACTTCGCGGTCCCGAACTTAGAGGTACGGGATATAATTCTTGAGCGAGCTAAGCAACGCCGCGACGTCAGCCTCGTCACCAAGGTCGCGGCACAGAATTTCGTAGTAACCCTTGATACGTCCGCACTCCTGATTCTCGGGCGCTTCGGCCAGCATCGACTGGAAATCTTTGAGGATCGCCTGCGCTTCGAGTTTCTTTTTTACCGGAATCGCTTCGTCATCGACCGCGATCAGCAACCGGATGTGATCGATCATCCGGTTCATCACGGCAAAGTCGCTGCGATCTTTTTCCATCGTCGATGTTTTGTTCACCGATCACTGATCAGTGATGATCGGGCGGCTCCTCGCCGCCAACCCACGTGCCTGCGCCACCGCCGCTGCGCATCGCGGTACGGACCTTCATCACGTCTTCGGGCGATTGACGCCCCGGCATCCCGAGGTTGCGCATGAGGACGTTGGTCATATTCGAAGTCAGCCGGTCACGGATCGTCGGCGCGTCGCCGACTTGCGCGTCGAGGACCACATCGACCTGCTCGCGCGAGAGGCCCTCAGCCACGAAAATATCGACCAGCCCGGCCAGGCCGACTTCGCCGCCCGCGCGGTCCACGATCGCGACTACTTTGGCGCATGGCGTGCAAACGCGCCGGAGAAACCCTGCCCGCTCGCTGCAATAAACGCATCTCATCAGGAGATTGACCGCCTCGACATGACAAAGCCCGAAAACCCGAAAACCCGAAAAAAGCTTGAAGCGGCCGTACGCACGAAAAATCGGCGGGCCCGCTTCATTTCTGAGGCTACTACCGGCTTTAAGTGGTCGCAAGCATCAGTTAGCAAGGCGTCATCAAAATGGGTTTGACATCGCAAATATGTGTGACTAGAATCGGAATTGAGAATCATTCTCAGAATTGGCCGAATCCCCATCATGACTCAAACCGCCGTCGCCTACTTCTTCTACTCGCTTGGCATTCTCTTTCGCGAAGGTATGGAGGCGATGCTGGTCGTGGTCGCGCTCGCGGCAGGAACGCGCGGAGCCGGTCGAATCGGCCGCTCGCGCGGCATCTATGCGGGCGCTATCGCAGCGATTTTCGCGAGCATCGCGCTGGCGTGGGCGGTTAACCATCTAATCACCGACGACGCGAGCGACACGCTCGAGGGCGTGTTCCAATTGTTCGCCGCCGCCACCCTCTTCTACGTCAGCTCGTGGATGACCTCGAAGGGGCAATCCGACCGCTGGATGAAATTCATCTCGCACAAGCTCGAGGACGCCGAGCGCAGCAAGCTTCCCGGCATCGCGCTAGGACTGACTGCGTTTCTCGCGGTGATGCGCGAGGGCGCGGAGACGATCGTGTTCTTCCAGGCGCTCACCAACGGCGCGACCGAAACTGTCGAGCGTCACGCAGTGATGGCCGGCGTGGTCGCCGCCGCTTTTGTTCTCGCCGCAACCTTCGTGGTCATTCAGCGCGCCGCCGATCGAATCCCGATGCGGCTCTTCTTCCACGCGACCTCTTTCATGCTCTACGCGCTGGCGATCGTGTTTGTCGGCCAAGGCGTTGCGAGCTTGCAGGAAGCTTCGGTGGTACCGGCGACGTTTGTGAACTATGCGCCGACGATTCCGATGCTCGGGATATTCCCGACGGTGCAATCGCTCGGCGCGCAGGCGATACTGCTGATACTCGCGGCCGCTTATGTCTTCGTTCCGCGCAACGCTGCCGCGCGCCAAGTCAGGGTTGCGGAGCGAGCGGAGATGCGGCGGGCGCGCCAGGCGTGACCGCAGGCGCCTGCGCGAAAGAATCGTCGCCATTGCCGCCGAACAGCACACCCTCGACGTCGGAAGTCAGCTTCTCGGAAATCACCAGCGCGCGAAATCCCATCCGCGTGCATTGATCGACCATCGGATCGCGCGCGACCGCACTTTGACGCACGCGCCTGAGCGTCACGCGCAAATCCTGCGTGCGATCGAGCAGGACCGACAGCCGCGCCTCGACGATCGGAGTCGAGTTACCGCCGCCCGACGCCAGGTCGAGCGCTAACGATTCTGCATGTTCGGAGTCGGCGAGCGCATGAAGCGCGGTCTTGATTTCGGTGCACGCAGCGCCGGCGTCATTCTCAGGCCCCGGCGACAAATCCGCAGCGAGTGTCGTTTGAATATTGGCAAGCAGAATGGCAGAAAAAAGCAAAATCCGCGTAGATACTGAAAAAACCTGCGTGGATACTAAAAAAAGGATCAGGCGGCGGTTTCTTCGCTGGTGTCGTATCCGAGCGAAGTGAAAAACGCCTCCTTCTCGCCGGACGGCATGATGTAGATTCCGTCCCATCCGCAGACCTCTTCGCAGAGCAGGCATCCGACGCAGGTCTTTTCGTTGACCTGCACCTTGCCGAGATAGACCGCCGTGTTTTCCGGCGACGGCGAGATGCAATCGAACGGGCACACGTCCACGCACACGCCGCATCCGTTGCAGTTGTCGGGATGGACGACGGCGACCGGGCGTTCGGCGCGCTTGAGCACGTGGGTAATCTCGCCGTGATTGTTCATGATCGCGTCGTCGGGGCAAATCACGCCGCACGCGCCGCAATCGATGCACATGGCGGCTTCGATGTAATAAACCTTCTTGGACAGGCCCGAGATGGCGCCGGTCGGGCAACGCTTTTCACACGCGCTGCATCCGGTGCAATTCTCGGCGATGATTTCAAATGGCATGCTGGTGGCCTACTTCCTCATCTCGTCGATAATACGTTCGCGATGTCCATGCTCGATCAACTGATCGTTGCGCCGAGCCTGCTTGAGCGCGATGTAGGTAAAAAACATCACGAGGATCATCATCGCGATAATCGGGATGTTATCCGGCACGGTCAGGATTTCGAGAAACTGTTGAAACCCGGTAATTTGCACAATCAAACCCTCGATACTCGACGTTATCTACAATCAGATGTACCAATGCCATTAGGCAGCGTCAACTTTGATGGTCCGCAGGATGCGTCCGGCTAATCGCAAAACTAGAACCATCACGCTGGCGCCCTTGCCTATAAGCAACGGTAAATCGTAGCGTAGCCGGCAGCGCTACCTCGCCCGACTTCTCGAATCGACTACTCGCCTTGAAGCGCCTTGAGACGCGTGACCCTAACGTGATGTTCAAACACGATTAAGAAACAGCGGGAGGAACGACCGATGACCACTCATTTCTCGAAGCGATCGATAATCATTGCGACATTGGCGCTACTGGTGGCCTGCGCGACCGAATCGCGCGCACAAATCAGTAGCTACATGCCGGCAGCGCCGCAGCAAGCAGCCCAGGCTCTCACTGGTGATCAGCAGACAGCGGCGAACAGCGCGCTGTGTTCGGCTGTTGGAAGTCATATTCCGAATCCCGCGTCCGCTGGTCCGTCCGCATTGAGCGACCCAGCTGTACTATCTACCGCGGCTTCGTCATTCGCAGGCAGTACGAATCTCCCGCTCTCCAGCGCTACCGATATGCTGAAGGGGTATGTCGCTCAACATGCCACCGACATCCTCGCGTCATGTGCCACCGGCAGCGTCACCAGCGGCATAACTTCGAAAATTCCAGGCGCGGGAAGTTTACCTTCAGTGCCCTCCATGCCTTGATCTGGCCGGCGACGCGCGCTTGCAGGACGGCGTTGCCTGCGGGCAGAGTATTTGAGCATGGCCGGTCAGCCTCAAACTTCAACTTATGCCGCCGCGCCGCCGCGCGGGATGTTCAATCTTGCGTGGGGCGTTGTCGCGACGATTTTGTCGGCGATTTGGACGATGATCTGCGCGACCGGGGCGGCGCTCTCGGCCCTGGTGAACAAGCCGCACTGGGTTACCGTCGTCACTCGGGCTTGGGGGCGCGGGATAATTGGGGTTTGCGGCATCAAGGTGCAAATCGAGGGGTTTGAGAATCTTGCGGGGCTGAAGTCGTACGTTCTGGTTGCGAATCATCAGAGCTTTTT
>PMOH01000082.1:3697-12724 GCA_003161515.1 Deltaproteobacteria bacterium | reverse complement strand
TCGCGTTGCTCCTGTCGTCAGGATGACACAAAGAACAGTGTGGTTTAGGCCGTTGCCTCGATTTTTCCTTGTCTTTAAGCGGGCGTAATGGTACTAAGACGCTACCTTAGGATTTTGTGCCCTCAGTAACTCGTATCGTGGGCCTAAAGTCTTAAGTCTGCAGGGTGGGTTTTCAGAGGGAGGAACACATGTCTGTTCGTAATTCCGGCGTTTCGCCGCGCGCGCGGTTGACGATCGCGGCGGTGACGATGGGGGCGGTTGCCTTCGTGGTTTTCGCGGTCTTGATGTTTGGATCGCGAGTTGGAGGGTCGATAACAGGCTCGTCCAATTCCCAGGTAGCCGACCGAATAATACCGGCGTCGACCGACGCGCGCAGTCCGGAGGAAGCGCGCAAGGATGCGCTGAACAAGATTTCCGGGCTGCCGCTTTATTTTGAGGCGAATCATGGGCAAGTCGATCCGAGCGTGCACTATCTCGCACGCAGCGGACGCTTTTCGCTGTTCCTTACCGACGACGCGGCGGTGTTCTCCCTGATCGGTGGCGAGTTTCACAAGGGTCCGATGCCGGCGGGATTTCCTTACAAGGCCGGCGGGGTCACGAACCTCACCGAGTCAGCCGTGCGAGTCCGCCTGGTTGGCGCAAATCCGCATCCGCAAGTTGAAGGACTCGAGCCGCTGCCGGGGCGCGTCAACTACCTGATTGGCGCGGAGAAAAACTGGCATCGTGACATCCCGACCTTCGGCCGGGTCCGATTCAATAACGTTTACCCCGGCGTCGACGTTGTCTATTACGGCTCGCCGACCGCGCTCGAATACGATTTCATCGCAGCTCCCGGCGCTGACACGTCGAAGATAAAGTTTGCGATCGAGGGTCCGGCCCAAACCGCGCAGACCGCATCCGGCGATATCGTGATTCAGACAACTTCCGGAATTATCAAGATCGACCAGCCGCAGAACTATCAGCTGAATGCCGACGGCAGCCGGACGCCGGTCGCAGGCAGTTTCGCGCTCGCGAAAGACAGCACCTTGGCGGCTGGGGTCCCGACCCGGCAGGTGGAATTCCAGCTTGCCGCTTACGATCGCAACAAGACGCTGTTTATCGATCCGGTTGTCAATACGATTCCGTACTCGACCTATTTTGGCGGCAACGGTTCGAGCGTCGGCCCCTTGCAGCTCGAGCAGTTTGCCTCGTTCCTTGGCAATGCGAGCCTGATCGACTCCGAGACCGGCGTCGACGTCGCGCTCGATCCGTCCGCCAACGCATACATCACCGGCACTGCGTACTCGAACAATCTCCCGACCGCCGGTTTTTTCCAGACGGCGCTCAATGGCGCCCATGCTGCGCCAAATCAAAATCCGAACGTCTTCGTCGCGAAGTTCGACACCAGCCTTAGCAAAACCGCGTCGCTGATTTACGCGACCTACATCGGCGCTAACGGCAATACCAAGGGGACCGGTGACACTGGCGACGGCGACCTGGGTTTCGGCATCGCGGTTGACGGTAGTGGAGATGCGTACGTAGTCGGACAGACCTATTCGGGCCAGGCGGGCGATTCACCCAGGACGGTTTTTCCCGGCACCGCAAGCTGCGGAGCGTGGGGGCAGACTAATATCGGCACCAACGCGTCGACCAACCAGGGCTTCGTGACCGAACTGCTGGCCGGCGGCGACAGCCTGGAATACTCGTGCTACATCCCGGGCAAAGAAAATGCGACGGCGGCGCGCGTCGCGCTAGTTCCCGGATGCTCCTCGGATTGCGCCGCGTACATTGTAGGCTCGACCCAGAGCACCAGCGGCGCGGTAGGCAGCGGCTTCGACGGCTTTGTGGTGACCGCTGATGCCGCGCAGGCCCAACTCGCGACTGGCGAGGGCGGTCTCAGCAACGCGTTCATAATGGTCGTCGGCGGTGACGGCGTCGGCGCCACGCCCATTTATTCGAGTTACTACGGCGGAACCGCCAATGGTTCCGAGGGCGATGTCGGCCTGGGAATATCGGTCGAATCCGCCACCCAGGTGGGAATCACTGGTGGAGCGTTCTCGAACAACATACCGCTGTCTGCACATCCTGCGCAGTCCGGCTTCCTCGGCGGCACCAGCACCAGCATGGCGTACGTCGCTGAATTCAATACGACCACGGGCGCGCTGACCTACGGTAGCTACCTCGGTGGTTCGGGCAATGGAGACGCGCTGGTCTCGATTGGCGACCTGGGCACCGCAATTGTGCTCGACGGCTCGAACGCGTGGGTCGCGGGCCTGACCGCCTCGACCAACTTTCCTGTCAGCGCAACTCCTTACGAGTCCACCAACGATGCCGAAGTGATGGCGGGTCCTCCGGCGACGACCGGATTTGTCACCGAGCTGACTCCGAGCAGCACGTCGGGACTCAGCCAGATCGACTATTCGACCTACTTCGGCGGAACCGGATTCAGCGTGAGTATACCGATTCTCGGTACCTTCGGGGTTGGCGACGCGATCGGCGCGATGGCGGAGAGCGGTGGAAAAGTGTACCTGACGGGGCTGACGACCTCGGCCTCGGCGTTGGAAACCGGATACACCAGCACCTTTCCAACCACCTCGAATAATTGCCAGGCCGCGAACGACAGCAGCGGTATCTCGCTGGAGGGCTTTAACGTCCCGATTACTGCGTTCGTGTCCGAGTTGAATCCGTCGCTGGCGGCGGCGAGCCAGTTGGTGTTCTCGACCTTGCTCGGCGGTTCGGGAATGGCGGATATCGGATTGGGGCTGGCCTTCAATTCTGCGGCGAACGACATCTACGTCGTCGGCAGCACCTATTCGACCGACTTCCCGGTTACCTCGAACGGCTACCAGCTCTTCAACAACGACTTCAATACGGTTAAATCGGAACAGAGCACCGCGGCGTTCCTGACGGAGCTCAATCCAGCGGGTAGCACCTGCCCGACGCCGTTCACGAAGCCGACGCCAACCGCGACCGCGACCGGCGCCACGGCGACCGCGACCGCAACCGCCACCGCGACCGGCGGTACGCCTACCGCTACGGCGACAGCGACCGCAAGCAGAACTGCAACTTCAACCGCCACTGCCACGGCGACGGCTACCGCAACTTCGACCGGCGGCACTCCTACTGCGACGGCGACCAGGACCGCGACCGCAACCGCTACTGGTACGGCTACGACGACGGCGACCGCAACCGCAACTAGAACATCGACCAGGACGCCGACCCCCAGCGTCGGGCCTACTCCGACGGCAACCGCGACCTCGACCAGCGCCACTTCGACGGCAACCGCTACCGCTACCGCAACCGCGACCGCGACCCCGACAGCTACGCCGACGCCTGGGCTAGGCACGCTGTCGATCAAGCCGGATCCGGTGAATTTTGGGAGCAAGAACAAGGTCGGCAAAAAGAGCAAAGCGAAGAAGGTAACGATCAAGAACACCAGCTCCAAGAGTTCTAAGATCAAGGTTACGATCACCGGTGAGACGACCTCCGCTCCCTTCGCGGTTAAGAGCCAATGCATCAAGACGTTGGCCCCGGGAAAGAGCTGCAAGGTTCAGGTGACCTTCACTCCGCCGGATACCAGCCCGCACGCCGGAAATTTGATCGTCAACGACAATGCGTCGGGAGCACCGCAAATGGTCCCGCTGTCGGGTACTGGGCGTTAGCCGAGTCGGTATCGCAACTAATAACGCACGCAACGAAGCGGCGAGCCCCCGGGCTCGCCGCTTCACATTTGGCGATTAGCTAATCGGCGACTGACTAATCAAATGACTATTCCGCGATGAGCCCGGACGCTAAGTGAGTATCTACCGCGTGCGCGACTAAGACGCACCGGAGCCTCGAGGGCCTTCGACAGCGTCGCGGAAGTGAGTACTCGAGCGCGCGGTCCACTGGCGAGTACGCGGCCCGATTTGAGTATCAGCACGTGCGAAAAAATCGGGACGACTTCCTCGACGTGATGCGTCACCAGCACCATCGTGGGCGCGCCGCGGAGGCGCGCGATGCGCTGAATGAATTGCAGGAAGTGCTCGCGCGCGACCGGATCGAGTCCCGCGCACGGCTCGTCGAGAATCATCAGCCGTGGCGAGCACATCAGCGCTCGCCCGATCAGCACGCGCTGCCGCTCGCCCTGCGAAAGAAATCGCCACGGACGCTCGCGAAGATGGTGCGCTTCGATCCTGCGCAAGATTGCGTCGGCCGCGCGCCGATCCCGATCGCGCATCTCACCCCAATAGCCAATCTGCGCATAACGTCCGCTGACAACAGCTTTGAGCGCGGTCTCATTGTCGTCCATCATCTGATGCACGCTCGAACTGACCAGCCCGATCCGCGTCCTCAGATCGCGCCAATCAAAGCGCCCGTAAGTCTCACCGAGTACTCGAATTTCTCCGGCGGTAGGCGGCAGGTATCCAGTCAGCGCGCGCAGGAGCGAAGTCTTCCCCGAGCCGTTGGCTCCAAGAATCGCCCAATGCTGTCCGCGTTCGACCCGCCAATCGATCGACTCAAGAATGACAGCCTCGCGCTCGACCCGCAGCGCATTAACTTCGATCACATCCGATCCAGTTTTCATTTGGTGTCATCCTGACGACGGGAGCAACGCGACGGGAGGAAGGATCTCGGACAGCTTCGCGCACGCGAAGCCGGTTCCGGTTTCTGAAATCGCGCAGCGCTCCTTTGTTCTCATACTCATAGCGCGGGCATTCCGAGCGATGCCCGCTGCGCTGAGGATGAAAACCAACGCCTGCCCTGCCAGACAAGCACCAAATCGCGCTGACCTACGTAGCCGGCCCGAAGATAATCTGGAAGGGAGCTGCTCCGCCACCCAGCACTGAGACCGCGGGAACCGGCGCGCCACTCCCCTTCAACTGCTTGGCTCGGAACTTCGCGATCGTTCCGTTGTGGAAGTTCATAATCAGCAGATCGCCCTTGCTGTCGAACACCGCGCCCCATGGTCCGTTAAAAACAGCGCTGCTCAGCTTCACCTTCGGCTCGGGGCTGCCCGAGCTGCTCAGTTGATCCTTCGCATACTCGACCACGGTGTTGGCGCCATCGTTGGTGATCCAAAGGTTGCCCTTCTTATCGAACGCGATCTCTCCCGGCTCGTTAAGGCTGGTGTTGCTGCCGTCGTCGGTCAGCACGATGTTGGCCGGCTTGCTGCCGCCGCTGGTCAGTTGGCTGGCTGAGAATTCCGCGATCCCGCCGTTGCCATCTGTCCACGCGTTCCCCGCTTTGTCGAACGTCACAAAGCTCGCAGCGGCCAGATCGGACGAAGTGATGACGATGGCGGGCGTCGGATTCCCGCTGCCCGCATCCAGTTGTGCTTTCGACAGTTCATTGAGCGAGTGGTTCACGAAGTCCACCGTCCACAGGTTGCCCTGACGGTCGAAGTTGCATCCACCGATATCGGTAAACGTACCGCTCGTGATGATCGCGTTGGGCGTGGGCATCGAATCGTTTTTCAGGTTCTTGATTTGCGCGGCAGTAAATTCCACCACCTCGTCGCCGTTAAGAACGGCCCAAAGGTTGTGAGACTTGTCGAACGCGAGACCCGCCGCTGGGCTGTTGTCCAGACTAATTGGCGATGGAGTCCCGCTGGTCTTCAGTTGTCCTGGTGTGTATGCCTCAATCTTTTCGCTGTTATACACCGCTACCCACAGGTCCGCGCTCGCGCACCATGCGCGGGCCGGCGCCGCGCAAATCAGCATTGCAAGCGCAATCGCCGCGCCCAGACGCCGCCAGCGGATCGAATCGAAGTTCATCATTGCCGCGATGTTCATTTGCTCCTCCCCTTGTGCACTCCGACTTATACAACTTGCCCCACTGCGGCAAGGCTGGGAGTCAGGCGAGTACTGGCGTCATTCGAACCGATCCGAAATGAGGTGGCGTCATTTCAAATCGTCAGTGGCGTCATTTGGTTCTGTCGGAAAAGTCAGAGTGTCCCAAGCTCGGCGGCTCATTTGCACGCTGGTGCTTCGAGTAGTGTGTCGAGTTCAACACTACCGCTTATCCCGACGACTGCGCTGCCGTTGAGAAAATCTATCGAGCCGTCCGACCTCAGTTCAGCTCTGATGCCGCATCGTAGGCAGTGATGTCGCGATGGCGGTTCATTCGGCTTCGTATCTTCTACGAAATAATGGCCCTTGAAATCCGAAAGCATTCAAGGAGCATAGCAACCCGCCCTTTGGACAATGAACGCCCAAACGTGCAGGACGGTTCCGATAGTAACCTGGCGATCGCGGACGCCCCGATCCAGAAAAAATCAGCACGTCGTATGTCGATCGATTCGGCGGCTCCGCGCCACTGCACTGCGGCCTGAAGCGCACTCCGGTGATTTAGTGGCGCGGGCGGCCCTGCCCGCGGCTCCGAAGAAGCTCGCGATGCTCGCTTTCTGATGCCCGTCTCCACAAGGGAGAAGGGCCAGCGGAGAGCTCATAGCCACAAAAGTTCAGGGCTGAACTGTTCAGCCTTATGCAATTCGAAATCTAGATGCACAATGCCCCTCGATGGAACACCTCATTACACGCACCGGCGGTGAGAGCGAGACGCGGGCGGGCAAACTGATTCCTTCGTTCGTGATCGATACCGCCGGTGCGCCCGCCTCCGCACCGACCTCGGCTGACGCTACCGCAGCAGCCCCCGAATGGATCGAGTTGCTCCCCGCCGGCGTCTTCTACGGCCGCGACGGACGCGGGCCATTTCGCCTCGACGATCCGACCGCGGTCATCGCGTCCACCACCGCGCTCCAGATGAACGCCGGCCTCCCGATTGACTACGACCATGCGACCGACTTCGGCGCGCCCGAGGGACGGCCCGCTCCCGCCGCCGGATGGATTCGCGAACTCGAAGTGCGCAGCGGCGCAGTCTGGGGACGCGTCGAATGGACCGCGCGGGCGGCCAGTTCGATCGTCGCGCGCGAGTACCGCTACGTATCGCCCGTGTTCCAGTTCGATCCGAAAGACGGAGTCGTCACGCGCCTGCTGCGGGCCGGACTCACCAACAATCCCAATCTTCATTTGACCGCGATCGCGGCGTCGCGCACAGCGGCCGCACACAACCAAACCAAGGACGAACAGATGGAATTTCCAACTCAGGAATTGCGCGAGCTGCTGAATCTCGATGGCGACGCGACGGTCGCCGACGTTGTCGCCAAAGTGCGCGAACTGCGCGCGGCCGGCGATGCGGCGGCGTCACAATCGACTAGCACGCATGCACACGACCCCGCGCACTACGTCGCGATCGCCGAGTTCGAGCGCGCGCTCACCGAACTCAATGCGCTCAAGGCCGATCGCGCACGCGAACGAGCCGCGCATACGGTCGAAGACGCAATTCGCGCGGGCAAGATCGTCCCGGCGCAGCGCGAGTGGGCAATTGCGTACTGCGCGGCCGACGCGCGCGGCTTCAATGCGTTCGCGGCCAAGCAGCCGTCGATCCTCGGCGAGAACCTCGGCCTGTCGGGACAGCCGCCGGCCGACCGGCGCGCGGACGTCGGACTCAACGCCGCGGAACTCGCAATCTGCGCGCAACTCGGACTCAAGCATTCGGAGTTTGTGCGGCGCAAGCGCGGACGCGCGGACTTCCTGAGCCTCGAGCGCGCCGACGCAGACCTTCGCAACGCAGCAACTCGCAGTACGGACCTTCGGAACAACCAGGACTAACTCGCAGCTCCTAATACTAAAAAAAGGTGAAAAGATGGCGGCTCTAACCAATTCGAGAAATACGCCCGAGATGGCTGATGGCGGCAGGATGCGGGTTTACCCGGTCGAGGCGAACACCAACGTTTACCTCGGCGGGATGGTCGCGCTGAATGCGGCCGGCAACGCGGTGCCGGCGTCGGCGACCACCACCGTCGCCAACGCGCTCAAGGTCGTGGGGCGCGCGGAATACGTCAAGAGCGGAATCCCGGGTCAGAACGCGATCAACAATCCGGGAACCGCGGGCGCAATTTCGATCACCGCGCGCAAGGGCGTGTTCCTTTACGCGACTGACGGAACCGTCGGCGCGGCGCAAGTCGGACTGGTGTGCTTCGCACTCGACGACAACAACGTCACCGCGACCGATCGCGCCAGCGGCGCGGGCGTCCAGCAATACGCGGCGGCCGGGACGGTAGTCGCAATCGATCCGAGCGGCCAGGTCTGGGTCGATTTCTGGCACCAATCAACCGCGTCGGCATAACGACTTCGTTTGGATGAACTTTCACTGAGGAAAAAATTAGATGGAAATCAGTTCAGCAAATCTGACCGCATTGTTCACCGGCTTCGACGTCGTCTTCCAGCGCGGATTCGAGAAGCCGCCGTCGTACTACGAGCAAATCACCAGCGTCGTGCGCTCGGCCTCGCGCCAGACTACCTATCCGTGGCTCGGCCGCACTACCAAGTTCCGCGAATGGCTGGGCGACAGAGTAATCCAGGCGCTCGAGACACATGAATACACAATAGTCAATCGGAACTTCGAAGACACAGTGGCTATTGATCGAAATGATATCGAAGACGATACCTACGGCGCCTACGAGCCGATCATCGAACAGCTCGGATGGGACACCAAGGTGCATCCCGACATGCTGCTGTTCGCGATGATCAAAGACGCAGTAGTCAATCCCACCGACGTCGTCGGCTTCGACGGGCAGCCGTTCTTTTCGGCGACTCATCCGGTCGGGTTGCTGGGCCAGGCCGATACCGCGGCGTCGAATATCAACTCGAGCGGGACCGGCGCGTACTGGTACCTGATCGATGCGTCCCGCGTGATTCGCCCATTCATCTTTCAGCTCCGCCGCGAATACGCAGTCACGCGAATGACTAATGTCGCGGACGAAGCGGTCTTCAACCGCCGCGAATTCCGCTACGGCGTGGACGGCCGCGCCAACACCGGCGTCGGACTGTGGCAGTTGGCCTACGCCAGCAACACCGATCTCAGCAATCCGACCAACTACGGCGCCGCACGGGCCGCGATGCGAGCGTTCAAAACCGATGCGGGACAGCCGTTTGGCGCATTGTCGAGCCGCAGCGGCGTGTACCTGCTGGTCCCGCCGACGCTCGAAGAAGTCGCGCGCCAACT
>PMOH01000082.1:3432-3647 GCA_003161515.1 Deltaproteobacteria bacterium | reverse complement strand
GATGAAAGCAGTTTACCTGAGCCGGCGTACCGCGGGTCCCCCTCCTGCCCGCGCCGCCGGAGTGCAAGGCCACTCTCCGCGGGCGCAAGTCAGATGTTCAGCGCCCGCGGAGAGACCTGAAAGATTGAGGTCACTACCGTGAGCTACGCCACCGCCCAGGACATGATCAATCGCTACCCGAATCGCGACCTGGTTCAACTGACTAATGAAGATCC
>PMOH01000082.1:0-3377 GCA_003161515.1 Deltaproteobacteria bacterium | reverse complement strand
GATCCGCCGGCAGTCCTCAACCGTCTCACCACCGACATCGCGATGTACCGCATGCAATCGCTGCGCCCTCTGCACGACCTCGAAGATGCGCGCAAGCGTTATGAAGATGCGGTCGCGATGCTGGTGAAGGTAGCAGCCGGCGAGCTCACGCTCGGACTGTCGGCCGACGGCCTCGAGCCACCGATCGCAGCAGCGGAAGAGAATGTGCAAGGGCCGGATCGCGTTTTCACTCGCAACAAACTGAGGGGCTACTGAGATGGGCGTGATGCTCGACGCGCCATGGAACGGTGTGGTGTTCGCGCCGCCGACCCCGATCGACATCGCGACGATCGAAGACGCGATCGTGACTCAGCTGCGTTCGCAAATCAGCTCGATCGAAATCACACACTACCCCGATCGCCCCGAAACCTGGCGCATGACGCATCGCGTCGGCGCGGCGCTCGTGATGTACAAAGGCGCGGAATACGGCGAGCTGCTCGACACCGCGGCGATAATCCAGGAACGCAAACTCGAGTTCGAGGTGTCGGCCATGATGCGCGACCTCGGATGGGCGGTCGGAGGAGACGCGGCGGGGCCGAGTCCGGGTGCGTACTCGATTATCGAGGGAATCCGCGCGGCGCTGACCGGTTTTCAGGTTCCCGGCTGCCGCAAGATTTACCCGGTGCGTGAGAAATTCATAAAACGCGACAAGCAGGGCGGCGTCTGGACCTACTCTTCGACCTTTGCGCTCAGCACCGTAGCAGTCGAAGGGTCGCCGACCGAGAATTTCCCACTCTTCATCAAAGGCAACGCATTGGAAGAGAGCGGGCAGACTACTGTCACGGTCGGCGCGTCGGCGTACACGTTCAATTCGAACGGGCAGGTTCAACTTCTCCAGGGCAACGTGTTTGCGGTGAGCGTTACGGGTGTCGGCGGCGCGGCGTTGATCCAGGGAACGGACTTTTCGATCGATCGCGCGAACGGAATAGTCATTGCGATTCCTGGCGGTGCGATAACCGCCGGCGAAACGGTGCAGATCGCGTACTCATACGCCGAAGAGGCTGTCGCGACCGCGGGCCAGACCGAGCCGACTAACTAGTCAACAATAGTAACTCGATACGACTGAGTATAGGTGATACATGCCAGCCAGTTTCCTGCACGGAGTTGAAGTAATCGAAGTACCTAATGGGCCGGTTCCGGTCACGGTCGTCAAATCGGCGGTGATCGGACTGGTGGGAACCGCGCCGACCTGGGCGGTCACGTCGCCGCTGGTCGCGGCGGGGCTGAATACGCCGACGCTGGTGTCGTCAGCGCTCGACGCGGCAAAGTTCGGACCGCTAGTCCGCGGATACACGATTCCATACGCGCTCGCAGCGATCCAGGCGCAATCTGCGGGACAGGCGATCGTCGTCAACGTGTTCGATCCAACCAGGCACTACACGGCGATAGCCGCGACCGCATTCAGCTTCAATACCCAGAACGCAATCAACCTGGGGCATATGGGTGTCTCGAATGTGGTAGTCACTAGTAATCCAGCGGGTACTACGTACGTCGCGGGGACTGACTATACGCTCGACGCCGTGAATGGCGCCATTACGCTGATCCCAACCGGATCGGGCGGCCACATTACCGCCGGCGCCAGCGTGTTGATCGCGTTCAGGTATGCGGATCCGACCAAGGTGGTGGACGCCGACGTGATTGGGGCTATCACCAGCGGGGTGTACACCGGGGCCCAGGTCTTACAGACCACCTACGGGACGCTGGGATTCTTTCCCAAGATACTGATAGCGCCGGGATATTCGCAGGACACCACGGTTGCGGTTGCGCTCGACGCGATGGCGAGCAAAGTCCGCGCGGTAGCGCTGGTCGATTCGCCGCCTTCGACTTCGGCGACGGCCGCGATAACCAATCGCGGAACCGTGGGCAACGCCTTCGCAGCCTCGAGCACCCGAACGATTCTCTGTTATCCGCAAGAGACGTTTTTCGACACGGGAATCGTGCCGACGGGAGTAACGCTGAACGCATCGGGAATACCGGTGACGTCGCAATTCAACGCGAACGCAGTCGCGCCTTACTCGCAGTGGGTGGCCGGAGCGATGGCGGCCAAGGACCTGGCGCAGGGTTACTGGTGGTCGCCGTCCAACACGGAAGTCGATGGAATGCTTGGGCCTGACGTTCAGCTGTATGCGTCGATCCTCGACGCGTCATCCGACGTGAACAATCTGAATGCGGCGGGAATCGTTACGGTGTTCAACGCATTCGGCACGGGCCTTCGGGTGTGGGGAAACCGGAGCTCGGCGTACCCGACCGCAACCACGCCGGACAATTTTATCTCGGTGCGCCGCACGATGGACGTAATCGAGGAATCGGTGGAACTGGCGATGCTGCAATTCATCGATCAGCCGATTTCGAATGCGCTGATCGATGCGATCCTCGCCAGCGCGAACGCGTTCATCAGATCGCTAATCCAGCGTGGAGCGCTGGTCGCGGGCGCAGCCAGCTTCAACCCGGCGGAGAATCCGTCGGCGCAAATCGCCGGCGGCCAGTTGGTATTCGATATCGACGTGATGCCCCCACCGCCGGCGGAAAGAATCACGTTCGAGGCATTCATCGATGTGTCGCTGCTGCAGCAACTCGGGAACACCAGTCCGATCACAGTAGCGGCAGGGGCGACGGCATAACTGAGGAATAGAATGAATATCCAGATCAACTCACTGACTAATGCGAATATATACATCGACGGCGTTGGACTGCTGGGGCGCGCCGAAGAAATCGAGATCGCGAATCCCAAGCACAAGATGATTGACTACAAGGGCCTGGGGATGGCGGGCACGGCGGAGTTGTGGGCGGGCGTGGAAAAGCTCGAGTCGAAGATCAAGTGGTCGTCGTTCGACGCGGAGACGCTCACGATGTCGGCCAGTCCCTTCCAGACACACTCGTTTCAGGCGCGCGGGAACCTGGAGCAGTACACCAGCCAGGGACGAACCGCGGAGCTGCCGGTTGTGTACCTGATGACCGGAGTCTTCAAAGATGCGGGGAGTCCCACCTTCCGCCAGCATCAGATGGTCGAGACTACTTCGGTAGTAAGTATCTATCACTGCGAACTATTCGTCGCAGGCGTCCAAATATACTTGTACGACGTATTCGCCAATATCTACGTAGTAGGCGGCGTCGATCAACTGAGTAATTTCCGATCCAATCTTGGCGGATGAGCGCCCGGTTCACGAAGTCGAAAAACGGGAGCGATGCCTAATGAAGAGCGATGACACTACGGTCAATGGCGTCCGAATAGGCGGCGCGGAAGCGAAAGACGAACAGCCGTCGCGGACGATCGACTTGCCGTCCGGCGCGCGCGCCGAATTGCGCAAGGGCTATGGACGGGATCTCATGCGGGCGCA
>PMOH01000255.1 GCA_003161515.1 Deltaproteobacteria bacterium | reverse complement strand
GCGTGTTGCGCTTGAACGAAGCGGTCATGTAGGAATTTGCTGATGCGATTTTGTCCTCATTGCGGTGCGCCACTACTGGCGGGAGCGAAATTCTGCGTCGAGTGCGGCCGCGCGCTCGACCTCGCAGCGTCGGGCGCGGGTGAATCGGGTATCGCGACGGGCAGAGCACGCGGCGGCCGCAATACGATCACGACGGCGTTTGTGTTCGTGTTCGTCGCG
Organism: Deltaproteobacteria bacterium; assembly: GCA_003161515.1. Lineage (GTDB taxonomy): Bacteria > Desulfobacterota > Binatia > Binatales > Binataceae > Binatus. Next base: position 3,065 of record PMOH01000255.1, on the reverse strand, counting down.
ATCACGGTGGTCGGTCTGGCGGTTGCTGCGTGGATTATGATGAAGACGCCGGACGTAGTGCGCGATCAACTTGCCAACGCACCGCCGCCGGCGGTTGCCCCAGGGGCTGAGGCTTCAGGCTCGGGTCCCGGCACATCTCCTAATGCTGCGGCGGATCAGAATGTCAGCGCGAATCCGGCGGCGGGTGGAAATCAGAGCGGCAGTCTGCCGCCCGGACATCCGACGATCGAGCTGCCGACCGAGGCTCGCAGCTTTGTCGATAAGATCGAGCGAGACGCGATCGCCAAACCGAAGGACGTCACGGCGTGGAACAAATTCGGCGCAGTCGCGATGCGGGCGGCGATGTTCGATCAGAGCTACTACGGCAAGGCCGAGGAGGCTTACGGCCACGCGCTGAAGCTGGAGCCCGACAACCTCGACGCGCTCCGCGGTATCGGCGATATCGACTACGACAAGCAGCATTACGACGAAGCGGTCGCGGCCTACGAGCATTACCTGAAAAAGAAGCCGGACGATCCGGAAGTTCGCACCGACCTCGGCACGATGTACCTCTACACCGGCAACGCCGACCAGGCGGTCGTGCAGTACAAGAAGGCGGTCGCGAGTAAGCCCGGATTTTTCCAGGCGTACTACAACATGGGAATCGCATATGCGCAGATGAACAAGCCGACAGACGCGGCGGCGACGCTGAACAAGGCGCTCACGCTGGCGCCTGACGACACTGCGCGCGATCAAGTGAAAACGCTGATCGCGAAACTCAGCGGCGCGCCGGCACCGGGCGCGAGCGCGTCGATGCAAGCCGCGTCGGCGGCGACTCCGGCGGCGGCGAAGATCTCCAGCACTCCAGCCGCGGCGATAGCGGCGAAGAGTCCAGCCGCGGCAAGTTCTCCGGCGGCGTCAGCGGCCATAGCGGCGAAATCATCGGCGTCGCCAGCAGCGGCGGCATCGCCGAGCGCGGACGATTTTCACGGCGCGGTCGAAACGATGGTGCGCGGCCTGCCGATAGCGGGACCGAAGGTCACCTCCGTCGAGTGGCCCGACAAGCTCAAGGCCAAGGTCCTGATGGATCACTTCCCGATGGACGAGATGCCGCCATTCGCGAAGACCAAGTTCCTGACTGACCTGAAGGCCGGAATCGACAGCGCAAAGAAAGACAACAACGTCTCGTCGCCGGTCGAGGTCAATATCGTTGACGGCGCGAGCGGCAACGTAATGGAAACGATTACCGAGTAGCCAACCGCGCGCATAGCTATCGCGTCGAGGTACATGACGATGGCATCGAAATCTTTGGAACGGCTACGCAAGGTCGGAGATCGCCAGACGCTCAGCCTGACTCATTATGGACGCAAGAGCGGCCGCCCCTACGACGTGACTATCTGGTACCTGGTGGACAAGGACGGAGTGTACCTCGTCTCGGCAAATGCCGCGCGCAGTTGGGTTCGCAACGTGAAGGCGCGTCCCGCGATTTCGCTTCGCGTCGGCAACGAAGTCTTCAACGGCAGCGTGCGCGCGATCACCGACAAGAATGAACGCGACAAGATCAACGCGCTGACGATGAGCAAATACTGGTACGTCGCGCCGATGCTTCGGATGGGACAGTTTCTAATGTCGATGGGAATGGTGCGCGACAACACTGCGGCGTTCGAGGTGATCCTCGCGGACGAATAGGAGGACGGTAGTGCGCTGCGCGATTTCAGAACCGGAACCGGCTTCGCTTGCGCGAAGCTGTCCGAGGTCCATTCCTCCCCTCGCGTTGCTCAGGTCGTCAGGATGACACCGGATCTCCGCCTTCGGCAACGCGCTTGAGGCTCTCGACCCAGTTCTGATGCCCGCGCTCGAGCATCGGGCGTAAGTACCACCACGCGAGTTTCGGCACGATGCCGTTCTGGCATTCCTCGGTGATCACGCGGCATCCAGCGGCGCCATCGGGCTCGATAAGCCAGCCGTGATAGGCGGTCAGCACACCGCGCGCGTCCCATCCGAGTTCATGTGACGGTTCGAAAACAATCACGCGGCTGGTGACGGTCGCGCCAAAGGTCTTCCACTTGAACTGAGTGTCGGGCGCAAGGTCAGGTGGATTGCCGCGAAGAAAATTCACGTTGGCGCTATTGCTATACCATTCGGGCCATCGGGCGGCGCGAATAAGCCATCGCCAGACGCGATCGGCCGGCGCGGCGATCGCGATCTCATTGCGCGCATAGACAGATGAGTTGTCAGGTTCGAATCCCGCGGGCCATTTCATCGCGATGCGTGCTCCTTGGGGATTGTGTCGCCTGCATGGACACCGCTTGCATCGACTGTCAAGCAATCGCGTTTAAAAAAAGAGGCACGCGCTGCTTCACCATGAGGGCATCTGGCCACGCGTGCCTTCGACTCTCTAGGGGGAGTTAGGAGCCGACGGTGTAGATTTAGTGACTGTGCGGCATTAACGCTACCGGCGGCACGTTACGCGCGGAACGATTCTGAACGTTCGTTCCGTTGACCACAATTTACACGCGTAGCAAGCGAAACAAGTCTTGAATCGCGCCCGGCTAAGCGAGAGCGGCAAGGAGCGCGCTCGGCGAGGCGCTGTCGCCGAAGGTCTCGCTCACATGCGCGTAGAGATCGACGTTGCCGGGACCGAAAACGAAACTGCCGCCGAGCTGAAAAGGATTCGCGCCCAGGCGATGCTGTCGATGGCCGGCGGCCGTCGCACGCGTCCGGGCTTTCGCGTTGTCACGTCGAAGAAGATGCATCAGGTTCGCCGCCTTGAGGCCGGCCGCGCGATACGCGAGCCGATTCGCATCTACCAGCAGCGGAAACGTGATACCGGTCTCCTCGCGAAAGAGGCGGGCGTAGCCGGCGTCGCCAAGACCGATAGCGGCGAGATTGGCGCCCTTGGCCCGGAATTCATTTTCATGGTCGCGCAACTGCGCAATATGCTCGCGGCAAAAGATTCAACCGTAATGGCGGAGGAAGACGATAACGGCGGGAGTACTTTCCCATAGAGAGCCGAGCCGGACTTCGCGCTCGTCCGTGTCGGGCAGGGCAATACCAGCCAGCGCAAGACTGAGCGACTTAGGCAT
>PMOH01000037.1 GCA_003161515.1 Deltaproteobacteria bacterium | reverse complement strand
CTTGAGCGGAACCTGGCCGGTAAAAATGTAACAGCCTGTAGGCTATCATTCTTATTGAAACCTCGTCATCATTGGCCCTTCACCTTGGGGAACCTGGATGGCTAAACACACGGGAACTCGCATTTGCTAAAGAGAGCCGGTAAAATTTGTGCGCAGCGGCTTGACACATCAGGCGCTACTCGACTATATCCAAAACCCTACAACTAGTAGAGAAGATTTAGTAACTAACTGTAGGTCGAAGTCAAGCAGCGGAGAAGGAACCAAAAGATGCGCCTTCAAGAGTACTCGGCGAACGGATCGCCGGTCGCGGCTGCGATGAATAATCTTCGCTCCGCGCCGACGGATGCCGCGTGCGAGTGGTTCAGCCTGGAGCATCTTGCGCACGGATCGGAGCGGGTTGGGGGGATGGTGGTGCGGTCGGCGCAAGTGCGCAAGGTCCTGAAAACCATTTCACGCTTGAGTCCATACAAAGCAACGGTTCTCATTCACGGTGAGTCCGGGACCGGCAAGGAGCTGGTAGCGCGAGCACTGCATACGCTCGGCTCGGCGCCGGGCGGCCCGTTCGTCACCTTCAACTGCTCGAACCTGGTCGAGACGCTGGCCGAGTCGCAGCTGTTCGGCCACGTTCGCGGCGCCTTCACCGACGCCCGCGAGGATTCGCTTGGCTATTTTCGCTCGGCCAACGGCGGCACCCTCTTCCTGGACGAAATCGGCGAACTCCCGCTCCGCCTGCAGCCCAAGCTGCTGCGTGCGGTCGAGACGCATGAGATCCAGCCGGTCGGCTCGTCGCGTTCCTACTCGGTCGATATCCGGCTGGTCGCGGCGACCAATCGCGACCTGCGCGCGATGGTCAAGGCGGGTCAATTCCGCGACGACCTGTACTACCGCCTCAATGCGGCCGCGATCCTGGTTCCTCCGCTGCGCGAGCGGCGCGAGGCTATCCCGGCATTCGTCGCTCATTTTATCGAGCACTACAATCGGCTTTTCGGGAAAAACGTAAAAGAAGTGTCGCGCGCCGCGTTGGACGCAATCTGCGCCAATCAGTGGCTGGGTAATGTCCGCGAGCTCGGTCATGCGATCGAGAGCGCGGTGCTGATGACCGAGAACGATCGGATCGATCTCGACGACCTGCCCTTCAATCACGATGATGCGACCCCCGAAGCGGTCGGCGTGCCGATTGAAGCGATGGTTGCGGGTGGCGCGGCCGACCCGGCAGAGGCCGGCGCGGCTGCCACCAGTGCGAAAGAGTGGCCCTACTCGCTCGACGCGGTGATTCGCGAGGCGTCGAAACTCGCGCTGATTCGGGCACTACAGGCAACCGAAGGCAATTGTCATCGCGCGGCCGAACTGCTGGGCGTATCGCGCTATACGGTGTACCGGATGCTCAACCGCTTCGGCCTGGCCGAAGGCCGCACCTACCGAACCTTCCGCAAACCAACCGCCCGCCGCGCATAAGCGCGGGGTCGTAACGAATCGAAAGCGGAACCCAGAGTGGGTTCCGCTTTTCCTTTTCCCTCGGTCAGGGTAACCCCCGTACCCGATGTTTTTGTGTCATTCAGAGCGAAGCGAAGAATCCCGCTCTTACCTCTCCCCTTCGGGAGAGGTCGCGCCCGGCGCGGGTGAGGGCGCAAACATAGAGCTGAATGCACGCACGGGTGAGGGCGCGAACATCAGCCGCAATGCAGGCAGTCTCGACAGCCCGTTGAGCACCCTGCCCCACGCCGTGTAACCTGTCGCGAGGGCTTTCGTCCGAGTCCCAACCAACAGTGCCTCGCGTTTCTGTAATTATCCCTGCCTACAATGCGGTGGCGACTATCGCCGGCACCGTGGACAGCGTCCTCGCGCAAACGTTCTGGGATTTCGAAATAATCTGCGTTGACGACGGCTCGACTGACGGCACCCTCCCGATCATCAAACAATATGGCGGCCGCGTGCGCCTGATCGAGCAGACCAACAGCGGCCCGGCCGCGGCTCGCAATAACGGCGCGCGGAATTCGTCAGGCGAATATCTCGCCTTTCTCGACGCCGACGACGTGTGGATGCCGCAATTCCTCGAGCGCAGCGTGGCCGCGCTCGACAATGACCCTGCTCTATCTCTCGTGTACTGCAACTGCGCACTCGCCGACAGCGAGGGCGTCGCGCTCGACACGTCGCTAGTCGGCAACGGTTTCGACCACTCACCGTCATTGAACGAACTGCTGACGCGGCTCTGGCCGATCATGCCGAGCGCGGCGCTTGTCCGGCGCTCCGCGTACGACAAGTGCGGTGGCTATCGCGACGCGCTGAAGGGCGCGAGCTTTCGCTTCGAAGACGTGGATTTCTGGATCAAGATGCGCGAGCAGGGGCCGTTCGGCTATATCGACGAGCCGCTTATCACCTGGCGCTTCGCGTGGTTCCCAAAGCAGCTCAAGCGGCTGCCCGATTACTCGAAGGCGCTGCACGTCTTCGAGGCGTATCTGCAGGAGCGCTACGGCGTTTCCGCGGCGCCGCTGGTCGATGCGCGCGC
>PMOH01000136.1 GCA_003161515.1 Deltaproteobacteria bacterium | reverse complement strand
ACCGCGGGTTTCACATTCAATTAAGTTTTCTTCTTGCTGATTCTCTTCCCTCGATTTTTCGAGCGCGGGCCTGAGCCGTAGTCGCCGAATGGATCATCGCGTTCGCGGACTGCTTGCCGGAAGCCTGCGGCTTGCGCGCGCGCGACGAAATCGAGGCCTTCCTGCGTATGCCTCGCGATACCGTCGAACAGCGAGCCGACAAGGCGGGATGTCGCCAGGCCCATATTCTCGGCGGTGTGATTGCAGAGCAGCTTGAGCATCTCGAGTTGATTCGTGGGGACTTGGGCCATCCGCTCGGCGAGTGCGGTCGCGCGCGCGTCGAGTTGGTCGTCGGGCACCGCTTCGAGGATGAGTCCGATGCGCGCGGCCTCGGGCGCGGGGATTTCGTCGCCGGTGAGCAGGTAGCGCTTGGCGCGTTCGAGGCCCATCCGATAGACCCACATCGCGGTGGTCGGCGTGCCCCATACGCGCGACGGCGGATAGCCGAACGATGCGGACTCGCCGGCGATTATCAAATCGGCGCACAGGACCATGTCGGTGCCGCCCCCGATACACCATCCGTGAACGGCGGCGATGGTCGGTTTCCGCGCATACCAGAGCTTCATGTACACGTTGACGTATTGCGAGATCATCCCGTAGTCGGCGACCGAGTCCCACACGCGCTTGCGCGAAGCTTCACCGGCTTGTGCGCGGGTTGAGCCTGCGAGTGCGTAGCCGGCGCAGAATGCGGGACCCTCGGCGCGCAGCAGGATCACATGGACGTCGTGGTCGGCATCGGCGCGATCGATCGCGTCGGCCAGCTCGTCGCGCAAGTCGGGCGTGATCGTGTTGTACTCGTCGGCGCGCGTGAGCGTGATGATCCCGACGCCGTTGCGCGTCTCAGTGCGGAGGGTCTTCATGGGAATCGCATATAGCACACGTGGATGCGCAGAACTGAAGAATTTTGGTCCCCCACCCGCCGCGCGGACGCGCATCGGCCTCCCCCCCTCGAACGGGGGAGGCGAGGATTCGAGGTCCCTCGCTTTCGCGCTGTATGACAGAAACTACGCGGCTTTGGATTTTTTCTGCACTGGCGGCGTCGTGTTGCTCATGCGGCGCGTCACTTCCTCGTCGCTCATCGTCCAGATGCGATCGTCGGCGGGATAATCCATCAGCGGCTTCGACTGGTCCGGCTTCGGCTGCGCAACCGTGCCTCCCTTCGATTCGAACGACGCCGGATGCTTGTACCGCTCGACTTCGTCTGCATTGATTCCCGCCAGCGCTTGCACTTCAGGATCAATCCACGCTTCGGCGTCGATCGAGCCGCCGTCGGAGGTCGAGAACTCGAGCATGATCCCCTCGGGCGCGGCGAGGTAGATCGATTTGCAGAAACCGTGGTCGAGCGGGCCCATCACCCAATGCCCATGCGAGCGGACGCGATCGCGAATCGCGAGCAGGTCGGCGTAGCTATCGACGTTGAGCGCCAGATGCTGCATCGCGCCCGGCGCGACATTCTGAGTGGTATGCCCGGCGTGCGAGACGCCCTTGATCGGCTGAATGCTCGCGACCTCGGGATGCTGCACGAAGGCGATCGAAGAGCTGTCGCTCATCTTCATGAAGCCGTGGAAGGTGTTGTCGACGCCATGCATCCAGTAGAGCGCGACCAGCTCCATCCCGACGACCTGCGAGAAGTATTCAATCTGCTTCTTGATGTCCTTGGTGCAGATAGCGAGGTGATGGACTCCGTTGGGCAAACCCATGATGCCGACCTCCACGTGGTGAATACCTCTGTTCTGCCACAACGAGCGCGCGAAAGGAACGGTCCAATACCTCGCGACCTTCTAAGGCGCGTTTCGATCGCTCCAGGGCTGGGGGTGCGTCGGCAGGCATTCAGAAAGATCCGGGGTCCCTCGGCTACGCTCGGGAGGACACAAAGAAACAGTCAGCCGATGATTTTATTCAGCGGGAACTCGACGATGCCCACTGCGCCGGCCTCGAGCAGCTTCGGGAACAGCTCGCGCACTGTCTGCTCTGCGATCACTGTCTCCACCGCCAGCCATTCGACGCCCTTCAGTGCCTTCGACGGGTAGAGATGCGAGATTGTCGGCGCTGTGATCGATGGCAGCAGCGCGATCACCTTTTCCAGATTTACCTTCGCGACGTTCATTTTGATCCCGACGCGATTCTCCGCGTCGAGTGCGCCGCGAATCAGGATGCCGAGCTGGCGAATCTTTGCCTGCTTCCATGGATCAGCCCACGCCGCCGGGTTCGCGACCAGCACCGGATTCGAGACCAGCAATTCCTCAACGATGCGCAGGCCGTTGGCGCGCAGCGACGAGCCGGTCTCGGTCACGTCGATCGCGGCGTCGATGATTCCCTCGGCGACCTTGGCCTCAGTCGCGCCCCATGAAAATTCGACTTCCGCTTTTACCTTGCGCTCGTCGAGAACCCGCTTGACGAACTGCACCAACTCGGTCGCGATTCGCTTGCCCTGCAAATCTTCGAGCCGCTTGACCGGAGAGTCGTTGCGCACGCACAGCACCCATCGCGAGGGCGTCAGCGTCGCCTTGGCGTAGATGAAGCTCTCGACCTGGTGCAGCGTCACGTTGTTCTCGACGATCCAGTCGCTGCCCGTGATGCCCGCGTCGAGCGAGCCGTCGGCGATATAGCGCGGCATCTCCTGCGGGCGCAGGATACGGCAGCTCAGCGTCGCGTCGTCGGTGGTCGGGATATACGACCGCGAGCCGACGGTGATACGCCAGCCGGATTTGCGCATCAGCTCGAGCGTCTGATCCTCGAGGCTTCCTTTCGGAATGCCGAATTTTAAAATTTGCTCAGCCATGTGCGATCAACCGGCCGACTTTTTCGACTGATGGCCGTAGTTGGGGCCGTACTTAGCCGGATCGACTTTGCGCTGGTCGACGATTTTCCATGCGCCATCGTCGAGCTTGCGGAAAAAGCACGACTCGTAGCCCTCGTGGCATGCGGCGCCGTCGCCGCGTTGTTCGACGGCGATCACCAGCGCGTCGGCGTCGCAGTCGATGCGAATCTCGTGCACGATTTGAAAATTTCCCGACTCTTCGCCCTTGCGCCACAGCTTTTTGCGCGAGCGCGAGTAGTAGCAAGCGCGTCCGGTCGCGACCGTCTCGTCGAAGGCTTCGCGATTCATATAGGCGACGGTCAGCACGCGATGGCTCAAATGATCGACGGCGATCGCGGCGACGACGCCGCCGTTTTTGTCGAAATCAATCGCCGCCGATGCTGAATTCGTTTTTTCTGACTGCGTCGCCATTGCCGTC
>PMOH01000030.1 GCA_003161515.1 Deltaproteobacteria bacterium | reverse complement strand
GACAAGGAGCCGTACCAGGTCAAGGTCGAAATCGCGCAAGCTGCGCTGTCGGTTGCGCAGGCCGGCATTGTCACAGCACAGACGAAAGTTCGGGGCATTGAAAGTCTGGGGCTCAGCCAAAGGTTCGATCTGGCAAATGCTGCGCAGAAGCTCAACAACCAGGTCGCCGACCTGCACTCGAAGGTTGACGTTCTTCAGGCCGCGAATGCCACCCTCGTCAAGGCCCGGGCCGACTATGGGCGCGAACAGCAGCTGTACCAGCAGCAGGTGATATCAAAATCGGAATTCGATTCGTTTCAGAAAGCCTTTTCGGTAGCTCAGGCACAGCAACAGGAGGCTCAGCATGATGCCGCGAGTGTTCGTGCTGAACTTGGGCTGCCACCCACACCCAGGAACGGCGATGAGCTGAGCGGCATCCCCGCGAATCTCGACCAAACTTATTCAGCGGTCAAGGTTGCCCAGGCGCGACTCATGCAGACCGCGTCCGAGCTCGGGGTTTTTCATTCATTCAATGAGACTCCTGACGAGATGCTCGCGGAGTTCTACAAGCGCGACTCGTCCGGCAATATCAATGCGATCTTCGATGAGATTTCCAAGAACGCACCCGACGTCAAACAGGCTGAGGCCAAGTTAAATGAGGCCCAGGCCAATCTCGATCAAGCCGAGCTGAACCTTTCCTATTGCGATGTCGTCGCCGACATTGACGGCGTCGTGACGCGACGCGACGTCAACCCAGGCGATCAGGTTATCGCCGGGCAGGGGCTGATGGCGTTGCGATCTCTCACCGATATTTGGGTCGACGCTAACTTCAAGGAGACGCAACTGGCGAATCTGCGTATCGGACAGCCTGTCGAGCTCGACGTCGACATGTACGGCAGTCACCGGCACTTCCAGGGTCGCGTTTCCGGATTCACGATGGGCACCGGATCTACGCTGGCGCTATTGCCAGCCGAGAATGCGACCGGAAACTTCGTCAAGGTTGTGCAGCGGCTGCCGGTGCGAATCGATTTGACTAACTACGATCCTGAGGTAGCTCCACTGTTCATAGGGCTATCGGTCACTCCGTACGTGTACATCCACAAGACGCCAACCGGTCCCAACGCTGGCAAGATGCTTCAAGCCTCAGTATCCGCGACTGGTCCCGTTTCTGCGCCCGCCCCTCAATGAGTGCCGCAACGCTCCAGGTTCCGCTCGCGAGGCGATCGGTCAATCCCTGGCTGATAGCGTTTGCGGTGGTGATCCCGACCTTCATGGAGGTTCTGGATACCACCATCGCGAATGTTTCCTTGCGTTACATTGCCGGCGGTTTGTCGGCTGCCAATGTTGACAGCGAGTGGGTCATCACCACTTACCTCGCAGCCAATGCGATCGTTTTGCCGATTTCAGGATGGCTCGCGCTGCGGCTCGGCAGACGAAACTATTTCCTGCTCTCGATAGCGATCTTTACCTTGGCGTCCGCGTTGTGCGGAATGGCCGGAAGTCTTGGTTTCATAATCGCCGCTCGAGCGCTCCAAGGTGTGGCCGGCGGCGGTCTCCAACCTTCGAGCCAGGCCGTGCTGCTGGATGCGTTCCCGCAAGAGAAGCAAGGCCAGGCGATGACGATCTTTGGGATGGCGGCACTTCTCGCGCCGGTTGTCGGGCCAACCCTCGGCGGCTTTATCACCGACAACTACGGCTGGCGCTGGATTTTCTATCTCAACGTGCCGGTCGGCCTGTTGGCCTATTTGATGTGCCGCGCGCTGGTCGAGGATCCGGAATATTTCAAAGCTGAACGGGCCAGGAGTCGCAATCGACGCGAACCCTTCGATGTGCTCGGCCTCTGTCTGCTGACTGTGACCATGGTTTGCTGGGAGGTCATGCTCAGCAAGGGCCAGGAGTGGGACTGGCTCGGCGATCCGTTCTATCGCGTGCAGGCGCTGTTGATCCTGTTCTTGCTCGGCCTGGGCGGCTTGATCTATCGCGAATTGCATCTGCGTAATCCACTAGTCGCGCTGCGGACGATGGCGGACCGAAACTTTGGCACCTGCTGCGTCATTATCTTCTGCGCCTACGCAGTGCTCTACGCCAACACCATTTCGCTTCCCGCGTTGCTGCAATCACTTTTTGGCTACGACGCAACCACCTCGGGGTTGGTTCTATCGCCATCAGGAATCTTCGCGATCATCATGCTGGTCGTCGTCGGCGCGATGCTATCTCGCGGATTCGATGCCCGTTATTTAATGGCCGGCGGTCTAATCACGATGGCCATCGGAAATTACTGGATGGCACATCTCAACCTTGAAATTAGTCCGTGGCAAGTGGTGTGGCCGAGGGTAGTGGTGATCGCGGGACTGTCGATGCTATTCGCACCTCTTAACGTGGCAGCGTTTATCTATCTACCGAAGGAGGTCCGCGGCGCGGCCGTTGGATTGCTCGCTCTGCTGCGCAACGAAGGCGGGAGCGTGGGAACTTCGGTCGCTCAAATTATTCAGGAACGGCGCGAGCAGTTTCATACTCTGCGGCTGAATGAAAATCTCGATCCGCTGAACCCTTCGGTCAACAATCTGTTGGCACGGGGCCAGGCGTTTTTTCTGCAGCACAACGGCGATGCTGTATTGTCGCATCAAATGGCGTTGGGCGTTCT
>PMOH01000378.1:1723-4587 GCA_003161515.1 Deltaproteobacteria bacterium | reverse complement strand
CTCGCGCAGGGCGGCGTCGCGTACTACCTGCATCGCAAGGCCGGCGTCAGTTTCTTGAGCGCGCTCAGCTCGGTTTTGTTCATTGCGATGCTCGAAATCTACCAACTGTTCCTGTTCTCGACGATCGGGGTGATCTTTTACACGCCGGTTGGCGGTGCGCAGACCAGGATCGTCGCGATTCTTCGCGTCGTGTACATCGCGGCGTGGGCGATGCTCGCGGGCGTCATGATTTTCTTTGCGGTGGCGCGCCGCAGCGCGCGGATTCGTAACTGGGTCGAGACCGGGAGAGCGGCCGCATTACTCGCGACGTTCATCCAGGCGCGTCCGCTCGACTACCTCATGGTGCTGGCGATCAAGGCACCGACGTTTCTCGCGTCGGTCGTCGCGCAGTACTACGCGCTGGCGCTGTACGGAATCGCGATCCCATTCGTGAAGCTGATGCTGTTCTTGCCGCTAGTCTTTCTGGCCGCCGCGCTGCCGATTTCGGTAGCGCATCTTGGCACCAGCCAGGCGGCGTGGCTGCTGTTCTTCTCGACCAACGCGACGCCGGCGAAGATCGTTGCGTACAGCCTGGCGGCGCAACTCACGTTCATGTTGTGCAACGCGCTGATCGGGCTGGTGTTCCTGCCGAGGGCGAGCCGCGAGCTGACCGTGCTGCGTGCAGAGGACGCAAGCACTTCCGCAACTGGCTAGGATTTATCGCACGCCGAGGACCGGAAAACCCTCGCGCCGAGCCGCTTCAGCAAGTCTGCCATCGAGGGTAACGAGTTCCAGAGACTGCGGAACGCCGTCAGCGGCAACAATGGCAGCACCGAGCTGGAGAGCATCGGCGGTTCGCAGTGGATGGTCCAGCACTATGCGCTCGGCGTGAAGACGAGTGGCAGAAGCGTCCGAGATCTGAGTCCATATTGTGGCGGCTTGGTGCAATTCCCGCATCGCGCGGCTCCAGAGAACTGCCAGCTCTGGTCGTTCACGCTTCTTTCTCGCGATGGCCGAGATTACCTCGACGCGCGTCATCATCCATATCGTTACGCCGGGATCAGCTGCCTGCCAGCTCTGAACCTCGGGAGTCGATGTTTCTTCGAGGAACGTCGGAACTAGCGCCGAGGCGTCCCAGAATCTCACCAGCCGCTCTCGCGCTCTTCCAGCAGTGCCTGCAAGACGCCCGCTCCTCCAGGAATTTTGATCGGTTTGTGAGTCTTGAGCCAGGCTGCAAAATCGCCGGTGCCGCGCGTAATCGCGCCCTTGGCCTCGAGGCGCTGGAGGCGCTCTTCGTCGAGATCTTTCTTGCCGCGGGCCTTGTTCTTCTTGAGGGGGACGATCTCGGCGATTGGTGTATCGCGATCGTACACGACGACCGAGCCGCCCGCGCGAACGTGATCCAGGTAGCGCGAGAGTCCGTTGCGCAATTCCGCGATTTTGGCTTTTTTCATGACTCGTTGATTATAGCCAAGTTGGCGCTGTCGGGATACGAAGTTGTCTCGATCAGGTCGAGAGAAGTTTGGAGAGTGCGGGCGGCTCGAGGCGGATGCCGATGTAGAAGGGGCCGAATTTCGCGTATGACGCGCTGGCTTCGTCGAAGCGCATTTCGTAAACGAGTTTCTTGAACACGATCGGGTCGTCGGCGAAAAGGTCCACGCCCCATTCCCAATCGTCGAAGCCGATCGAGCCCGAAATGATCTGCGTCACCTCGCCGGCGAAACGCCGCCCGACCATCCCGTGATCGTGCATCAGGCGCTGGCGATCCTCGATCGGCAAGCGATACCAGTTGTCGGCGCCGTCGCGCTTTTTGTCCATCGGATAGAAGCACAGATACGGCCGCGCGGGGATTTTCGGAAACAGCCGCGGCGAAACCTTTTCGCGCTGGCGGACAACTTCGGACTCGATTTCCGATTTCCATTGCGGCGAATGCGGCCCGATCCCGTTCTCGACGAGCTTGCGATAGAGCGCGACCGTCGCTTCGTAGAGGCCAATCTCGATCATCGACAGGTACGACGTGGTCGGTTCGAGATAGTCGCTGAGTGCGAGCGCAGCGACCGCGTGCTCAGCCTGTGCGAGTTCGTCGAAGCTGCGGCGGAAGTGGACGATCATCAGATCGCCCTTGTGACCGATCGCTGAAAAAAGCGCGGTCTCGCCGTCCTCGCGTCGCGCCATCTCGCCGAACAGCCTTGAGGCTTCGTTGATCGCCGCGTCGCGTTTCGCGCTCTCGAGCGTGCGCAATTCTCGGCGTCGCACGCGGAACATTTGATGGAGAATGCTGTAGCCTTCGAGCGTAAGGGGTGCGGCGGGAAAATCGTCGGGAATTTTCGCGCGGTCGATACTCATGCGGCAATTCTAGACGCTACGCAGCCGGTTGTCTTGCGACGCGCGGGCGCAGGCACGAATTGATGAGCGCCTCGGCGACCGCGGGGTTTGATGCCCAGTGCGCGTGAACGTAAGAAGCGAGAACATTGTTGTGGCGATAACCTTCGGCGAACGGCGCGCCGCCCCATCGCGGCGCTACATTATATATGCGGTCGATTCGATCGGCGTTATGAGTGCCCTCGAGTGTCGAGTGGCGAAACTGATGTCCGCGAAAACGCATGTGCGCGGGACCGAGAATCGAGTCGGTGCGCGTCTCGACCTCGACGTAGCCGATCGCCTGCAACCGGTTGGACATCGCGGCGACGCCGGGAATAATCGCGGCCATCGGCCAGCGCGCGCCGTCGAGCGTGCGAATGGCGTCGGTCAAATACATCAGGCCGCCGCATTCGGCGTAAATCAGACCGCCGCGAAGCGCGAAGTCGCGGATTGCCGCGAGCATTGCGGTATTCGACGATAGTTCGCGCGCGAACGCCTCGGGATATCCGCCGCCGAAGTAGAGG
>PMOH01000378.1:0-1649 GCA_003161515.1 Deltaproteobacteria bacterium | reverse complement strand
TTTCACTTCGGAGGCGTGACCGACATCGAGTGGCGGCGCTGAGCGCGCAATCGCGACGATCGCGTCGAGGTCCAGCCATTCCGACGCAAGCGCGCTCCATCCGTCGAGCAGGGGTTGCGGCACGTTCGATTCATCGGCCATCAGCAGGCCGAGATGGCGCTCGGGAAAAGCAAGATCGGCGCTGGCGGGGAATCCACCGACAATCGGAACCTCGGGCTGCGCTGCGCGCAACAGATCGAGATGACCGCGCCCGCCGACGCGATTGCAGATCATGCCGGCCACGCGAACTACGGGATCGAAGCGCGCAAAACCTGCCGCCACCGCGGCGATCGTGCGCGCGATTCCCGATGCGTCGGTGACAAGGAGCACCGGCGCGTCGAGCCATTTCGCAAGCTGTGCGGTCGAGCCTTCATCGCCGGTCGGCGTCGCAGAATCGAACAGACCCATCATCCCTTCGATCACCGCGATGTCCGCATCGGCGGACGCGCGCGCGAAAGTTGCGACTACCGCGTCGCGATCCATCATCCAGCCGTCGAGGTTGTGCGAGCGGACGCCGGCCGCGCGCTCGTGGTAAGTGGGATCGAGATAGTCGGGGCCGCACTTGAAGGGCGCGACCTTGAGGCCGCGCGCACGCAACGCGCCCATCAGCGCGACAGTCGCGGTAGTCTTGCCGACGCCGCTGCCAGTCGCCGCGATGACGACGCGAGGAATTTTGCCCGAGGGAACCATCGCGAGTCGCGATACTACTACAACTCGATCAGGCGAACCTTATCCGAGCGCCTTGCAGGAGCTTTGAATCGAGCGCCGTTGCGACATCGCCTGCATTTGCGAGGACGACTTCGAACACAGATTGACCGTGCACACGAATCCATTCTGCCAGCGGTCCATCTTCGGTTTTCGACGCGAGCAACTGCAATTGGTTGGGACCGATCTTGAAACTGACGCCCGCACTTTCGAGATCAGGACGTTCGATCGGCGCGCCAGGGCGTCCAAGCACGCGCGCATAGTAGCGGCTGGTGATCGCGGGATCATCGACGGCGATCGCGAGCGTGCGAATACCGGTCGCGCCGTTGCGATGCGAGCGCTCGCGCGGGACACGCTCGTCGCGCGGCGTGTCGTCCTTGATCAGAAATGGCAGCTGGCCGTTGTACGGAGGTTTGGGAATCGCGAGCACCCAACTTAGGTGATAGCCGTCCGGGCGATCGCGCGTCAGCGGAGATGGATCACCAATCTCGGCGCCTGCGCGACGCATCGCAGCTATGTCTGCCGCGAGATCGTCGGTGCTCATGCAAAAGTCGACGATGCCGCTGCCCTTCTTGAGTGCGGTTTGCCAGGGATGGCCGCTGTCGGATTTGGTGAATGCGATCAGTTCCAAATAACTGCCATCGGCGAATGCGATCAGCGCGTTATGACTACCGATCGGATGTTTCCCGCCGCGAACGACCGTGAATCCTGCG
This sequence comes from Deltaproteobacteria bacterium, assembly GCA_003161515.1. Classification (GTDB taxonomy): domain Bacteria; phylum Desulfobacterota; class Binatia; order Binatales; family Binataceae; genus Binatus. Next base: position 192 of record PMOH01000378.1, on the reverse strand, counting down.
CGCGCGTAACTCGCGATCGCGGATTCAAGTTCGCTAACGACGATCGCGACGTGGTCGATGCCGGTGAACATGTTGTCCGAATACTAAAAATTCGCGCGAGTCGGCAAGCGACAAGTTGGACTAGCCGCTGGAGTGAGCCTGCGCGGGAAAACAAATTCGCTGTCCGCTGGCCTGGACGCGGCGGGCGTAGCG
>PMOH01000185.1 GCA_003161515.1 Deltaproteobacteria bacterium | reverse complement strand
TCGCTTCTTTTTCCGGTCGGAGCAAGCTTCGCGCAGACTGATTCGAATCCCTCGGCGGACAACAGCGCGATTAACCAGCGCGATCGCGGACATGAGACTGTTACGCCGATTGATCAATCGAACAAATCTTCGGACCTGAAAATGACGCGGGAAATCCGGCGCGCGATTGTTAAAGACGACTCGCTCTCCACCGCCGCCAAGAACATAAAAATCATCACGATCGACGGCGCGATAACTCTGCGCGGACCGGTTAAGACGGATCAGGAAAAGGCGGACATAGCAGCCAAGGTCGCACAAATTGCCGGCGCCTCGACCGTCCACAATGAAATCGAAGTCGCGGGTCAATAGCTAGTTCAATAGTCAGGAGCACCACCCATGGCGAAAGCAGTTTTTTGTATTGCGAAGAGCGAAGAGCAAGCGACGAATATAGTCAATCAACTAAAAGAGGCAGGCTTTTCGAACGACGACGTATCGGTGCTGCTGCCGGATCGCGCGGGATCGCGCGATTTTGCGCATGAGCATCACACCAAGGCGCCCGAGGGCGCGGCGACCGGTGCGATTGCCGGTGGCGTGATGGCAGGAGTGCTGGGATGGCTGGTGGGAATCGGCAGCCTGGCGATTCCCGGCGTCGGACCGCTGATCGCGGCCGGCCCAATCCTGGCGGCGCTGAGCGGCGCTGCGGCGGGCGGTGCGGTCGGTGGTTTGGCAGGAGGTCTGGTCGGACTCGGGATTCCCGAATACGAAGCCAAGCAGTTCGAAGGCAAGGTCAAAAACGGCAACATCCTGATTTCGGTTCACACCGAAGACAGCAAGGAACGCTCCGTGGCAAAGCAGATCTTCGACGACGCCCATGCCGACGACATCTCATACAGCGGCGAGGCTCGCGTCTGAGTAACTTGACGATGGAAGACTCATAACCTGTAACTAGCGGGCGGTGGAGAGCTTCCATCGCCCGCAAGGTTCTCCGGCGACTAGTAGCTAAAATGCTTGAAACAAAATCCTGCAATACATCGGATATTAATCGTGAACTGCGAATTCTTGTCGCTGCGGATGATCATTCCGGACGCGAGACTTTACGTGATTTGATCAGCTCGTGGGGCTTCGTGGTGCAGGCGGTCGCCGGCAATCAGGTGCTCGAGCAGGCCCAGGGTTTTTCCCCTCATGTCCTGCTGATCGATCTGAAAGAACACCAGAAAGATGGCGAGTCGGTCGTACGTGAGTTGCAAACGCGCGGAATCGAAGTCGCAACTATCGTGATGGTTGAGGAAGCGGACCTCCATTCTTTGGAGCCGACGACCAAGCGTGGCTCTTACGATGTTGTGTCGAAGCCGATCAATCCGAGCAATCTGCGCGTGTTGCTCAACGAATTGGCGACTCAGCTCCGAGTGAGCGAGGAAAACCAGCGCCTGCGGCGAAAGTTGATCGAGGCTGGAACCCTCGGACCGATTATTGGGCAGTGCCCCGCGATGCGCCGCGTGATGAGGCAGGTCGAGGAAGCGGCGGCGTCGAGTTCCGCCTCGGTGTTGATCGCCGGCGAAAGCGGGACCGGCAAGAAACTCGTCGCACGCACGATTCACGAGTTGTCGGCGCGCCGCAACGGTCCGTACGTCGCCGTCAACTGCGCGGGATTGCCGCACGACCTGATGGAGAGCGAGCTGTGGGGCCATGAGCGCGGCGCTTTTGCCGGTGCCGCACGACGCCGCGAAGGACTCCTCGCGATGGCCAACGGCGGCACGCTCCTGCTCGACGAAATTACCGAGCTGAAAGTCGAAGTCCAGGCAAAATTGCTGCGCACGATCGAGGACAAGAAATTCCGCCGACTCGGCGCCAGCGCCGAAAACGAAATACCGCTGGACGTTCGCCTGATCGCGTCTTCAACCAAGAGTCTGACCGAAGCCACGCACTACGGCCGCTTGCGCGAGGACTTATATTCACGGCTCAACACTTTCACCATCGAACTGCCGCCGCTGCGCGACAGGCTCGAGGACATCCCGGCGCTGGTCGAGGCGTTCGTTGCGGAGTCCGCGCAGACTAACCGAAAATCGGTGAACGGCGTCGATAATGAGTGCCTTGAAATCCTTCGCTTATTTCGATGGCCCGGCAACGTGCTGCAATTGCGCAACGTCATCGAGCGGGCAACGGTCGTCGCGCGCCGGCCACTGCTGGCTGCCGCCGATCTTCCCCTCGATGTTCGGCGTGCCGGCCGTAAGGGACCTCATTTCGAATTGCGGATCGGCGAGTCGCTGGACGAAGTCGAGCGGGAGTTCATCTTCAAGACGCTGGATTTTACCAACGGCAACAAAGTGCGCGCCGCGCAAATCCTCGGGATCAGTTTGAAGACCCTGTACAACCGCCTGGTTCGGTACAACGGGAAAGATCGCGACGCGGCGAACGAGACCTCGCGACATCACAACAACTGACATTTTTCAGATTGCGCTTATCTGGCGGCTGGGACTTCAGCCGCGATTAGTTCCAGCGACATCGGTCGCAGCGACTTTTCCGCCGCAAACGCCAGCACGGAATCGAAGTAAGAGACGTCCGCGGGATCACCGCGCCGAAACCGGCGCAGGGCGAGATCGCGAGGATGCGCCAGCGCGACTATCGGCATTCCAAGCGTCGCCAGCGCCAACATCCGGTCGCGGGTAAGCACTTCGATCGCGTCGCGATAGATCACGCTGAATTCGTCATCGAACGACGTTTCGCCGGCGTTGCGCAGGCGGTAATAGTGGGCGGCCGGCGGACCGTCCATCGACTGAACTTTCGACACGAAGCCGGTGTGACGCAGGAGTTCAGTTGCGCGGGGCGTGTCTTTTTCGAACGGAAAAATCATCACGGGTTGAAATCGAACGCCGTACTGGCGCGTGATTTCTTCGACCCGGGCACGGCCGGCTACGAACTGCGACTCGTAGTTATTGATCTCGCGGTGGTCAACGTGTCGGAGGAAACCGTGCCACACGAAACCAGTGTTGTGCGCCGCGAGCACATCCAGGTAGCCGCGATGCGGGCGCGTGTAAGTCGGCGTCCACGCGAAATCGGTATGGATGCCGGGACAGCGGGAATCGAGATGCTGCAGGAACGCCTGCAACCTGCCCGCGTTGAAGTAGTCGAGGTTGATGGGGCGATCGTCGATGACGAGATTGATGGGCACGGGGATCGCCGGGATGCGTCCAGCCACCCAATCCACCGCCGCGAGCGCGCCGATGCGCGCAGCTCTGGTCGCCGGCGCACTGAGTTCCGCCAGCAGATCGCGCTCGTCCCCATGGTCGGGATGGAGGTCGAAGATCGCGATGCCGGCGCCGACGTCGATCGAAAAAATTGACGGCGGCGCAAATCCCAGTCGATGCAGGCTCGACACAATAGGACGAACGCTGTGATCGAGTCCCGCTGCCATCGGCATGTTCAACTGCGTCGTGACACGTTCGCCGGCGATTGCGTCGGGAAGGATCGGATGCGTCGAGAATTGATAACCGTCGGCCGGCTTGCTCAAGAACTCGAATTGCTGGTCCGAGAACGGCAGCAGTGAGAATCTGCGTCCAGGCTCGAGCGCTCCGCGTACATATATCGTCGCGCCATTCTCGGCGGCCTCGCGCAGACGCGCCTTGGCGTCCGGCTCCAGCTGCGCCAGCTGAGCGAAATTGATCGCTATCAACTGATCGCGCGCCGTCGACGCTGACGGAATCGCGCTCCCATCCGCCGGGCAGACCTCGACCTCGAGGCCGCGCAGCCGAGCCACGCGTCCGGCGGCAGTCGGCAGTTCCGGACTATTGCCGATCAGCCAGCACTTTGGCCGGGTCGGACTCGCGTGACTTGGAGACTGCCTCAGCGGCAGCGCCGGCTCGAGA
>PMOH01000464.1 GCA_003161515.1 Deltaproteobacteria bacterium | reverse complement strand
GAGCATAGCTCGAGCAACAGCACCAGCAACTACTAGCAGACTGTTTCGCCTGCGGAGCGGCAGACCTGACCGACGCGAACTGGCGTCGCGTAAAAGGCTGCCGCTCCTGTATTATCCACCCCGGTGTATCGGCGCGTGGCGGAGCGGAAAAAATCTTCGGACCGTGCGATTGGGGGATTGGCGTTCGCGTCCTGGATACTCTACGGCTTTGCGTCCGGCTTCAGTCACTGGAGCGTCGCGACGGGCGGCGGGCTGATCCTGTGCGTGGTGTACCTGGCGGTGCTGTCGCGCCGGGGCATCTCGATCAAACTGACAGACTGGACCACGCTGATCTTTTTCGTGATCGCATCAGTGATGATGATAGGCCTTCGCTCGACAACATTCACAGTTTACAGCGCGGTCGTCGTCTGGTCATGCTTTGCGGTTGGTGCGTGGGGATCGGTCGCAGTGGGTCATCCGTTCACCGAAGTTTATGCTCGCGAGAACGCGCCGCGCGAGTTTTGGGAGCATCCGGTGTTCATCCGGCTCAATTTGCTGATGACGCTGGTGTGGTGCGGATTGATGACGGTCAATATCGGGTTCGCGGTGATCGGCGTGATGGTCGGCGGCAACCTTGCGAAGCCGCTGTTGAGTTTTGGGCTGCCGGCGGTGCTGTTGGTTTCAGGATTCATTTTTAACGGCCGTTTTCCGGCGCGGTATCTTGCGCGATCGGGATTTCAGATGCCTGCGGCCAGCGCTCCGGCCGTATAGTCAATTAGCAGTAGAGACATAGCGCGTGATTTGTTCGACTCGAGTGGACAGTTCTTGCGGTGCGATTGGTATGCATTCGTAGCCGAAGGAGCGGTAGGTCTCCTCGTGGACCTTTTCGAATTTCAACGAGTCCTCGAAGGTGATTTTTCTTGCGGCGGTGGGCGCGCAGAATCCCAGATTTTCGATGAAAAAGACCTGTTTTTGGTAGATTTGCGCGCTTTCTATTCGTTCCATTTCGGCGGCGAGAGTGGTTGAGATTGGAAAGCCGAGCCAGACGCTGAGCGCGTAGGTGCACAGCGGCGAGCGGTCATAGAACTGGACGCTCGACACGTCAGCTATGCGCATCTGGCGATGCTTTTGAAGATTGGCGATGTCGTCGATGAAAGTGGCGTGCGTCCATGGTTCGGCGATGCCTTGCGCATGGCGCAGGGCGATGATGTCGGTCGCGGCTTCTTCGACGACCGCGTAGCCGGCGAGTTCGAGGGAGCGGAGGATGGAAGTTTTGCCGGAGCCGGGGGTGCCGGTGAGGATGTAATGATTCATAAGAACAAGAGGTAGCTTGCGGTCGATTTACGCAGTCCGGCGTTTCGAAGCGGCCCTGGCTCGACTCTTCGTTGAAACCAGACTGCGGCTACCAGATGTTGCTTGTGGCACTAGATCGATCTTGACGCTCGCACCAAGCGCACGCGCGGTTCTTGCGAGGGTCTTCAGAGTCAGATTGTTAAGTTTGCCCGATTCGATCTGGGCGATCATCGGCTGGCTTACTCCTGAACGCTTGGCTAGCGCCGCTTGAGTGAGACCGCGACGTTTCCGCAACTCAGCGATCTTGTGCTCGATCAAAATCTGAGCAATCTCTTCCTCGACTTCACGTCGCAGACCGAGTTCATCGACCTTTCGTTCCAGCAGTGCCAACCCTGGATTTTTGGTACTCATCTCGAACCTCCTTCAATCTGCCGCGCATTAACCGAAGCACATCTCGCGGTGTGTCAGTGCGTTTCTTCACGTAGCCGCCGACAAGCACCACGCGTCGCCCGGGCAGGAATCCATAATATATTCGCACCTGCGCACCACCTAGCTCGAACAATCCGTCTTCCAACGACTTCGATCGCGGTTCACGTAATTGGTTTCCCAAGGCGCTTAATACTCCGATCAGAGCGGCAGCGTCCTTGATATCTTTGGCATCGACGAGGCCGGCGACGAACTCCGCGAAGTGCGATCGGCCTCCCGCCGTCCTGTGCTCTTCAACGGACCATTGCGCCATTGAGGTACTATAAGGTATAACTTATAGGCCGGGCAACCGCTGAAGAAATCCGGGATTCTTCGCTTCAGCGGCTTCCGCTCTGAATGACACCAAGTCGGGTGCTGGGTGAACCAGCGATGGCTCCGTCATCCTGAGCGGAGCGAAGGATCTCGCGCGCGCCGGCGTGCGTTATCGAAGCGCGGGTGAGGGAGTCGGCGAATCTTGGCGGGTCAGGAAATTTTGTCGGGTTTGGGGGCTTCCGTGGTTTTTACTTCGTCGGGTTTGGTAAGCGGGGTGGTGGTGGCGCTGTCGGGTTCGTTCATCGCGCGCTTGAAGTCGCGGATTGCTTTGCCCATCGCGCCGCCGACATCGCCGAGCTTGCTGGGCCCGAAGATGACCAGAATGATCAGCAAAATGATCAGCAGGTGAGTTGGCGCAAAGAGGTCCATATTTTTCTCCGGGCCGGCTGGGGTCAGTCGTGCCGTTCCTTAGTCTATATCGTTGACTAGCCGATTGGAAAGGTTATTCCCATCGGGAACCTATC
>PMOH01000316.1 GCA_003161515.1 Deltaproteobacteria bacterium | reverse complement strand
GAAGGCGCGAACTTCCAAGGCGCGAAGGGCATCATTCTCGGCCCGATGCGTTCGGATGGCTACCTCTTTTTGCTCGCACAGTCGGAAGGCTCAACCGAATGGCTTGTATTCGCGGGCTGCCGCAATTTCACCATGAAAGAAGCTCGCAAGCATTGGAAGGACACGCGCGCCGGAACGCCGCTCGGCGATGAGACGTTCGCGATCCTGGATTACCTCGATGCGCGGCTGAAGCAGGTGCAGAAATGAGCACGCTAACGGCAGCAACCGCGAAAGTACGCCGGATACTCAAATCCGACTTCGATCTGCGTCCGACCGGCAACGAACCGCGCGAGGCGCTCACCGACCTGATCACCGACGCCAGGCATTACGCCGACCATGTGGGCGTCGATTTCTTCGCGACGCTCGATGCCTCATATGTTCACTATCTGGCCGAACGGGATGGAGTCGAGGTGTGAGCATGAAAACCAAGACCTTCACGGTCGAGGCGCATTGCGCCAACGACGACGTAAACTACGGCCCAACACACGCGCGCATCGAAGTCAGCGCCGAGTATGCGGCTAGGATACGCGCGATGGTCGCATTCGCAGCCGAGGGCAAGAAGCGATTCGAGACCTTGGCGTGGATCGAATTTCGCGACTACGCGCCGGACTGGATCGACAGCGGCGACAATCTCGCGACCGACTATGACCAAGAAGAAATGCGCTGGGAGTGCGGGCGCATCTTGGTCGAGCCGGATGGCGATCTGCATTGGGATGCCATCGACAAGTACGGCGATTATCGCTGGTGCACCGACACCATCAACGTCAAAGACCTTGCTGACATCGAAGATCGAGGTTAGCAACGAAAATCGAAGGAGAATCGAATGGAATACTTGGTCACTTACCAAATCGAGGTGGACGCGCGCAATCCGATCGAAGCTGCGATGCGCGCTCACAAGATCATCACCGACACAACCGATCCCGGCCAACGATGGAGCTACAACATATCACCAGGGCGGGCTGACGAGGAGGAGACCATCACGCTCAACCGCGACGGCCAACTCATATGACAATCACGTCGCAATTGAACAGGGCACGCGAAGTCGGGACTCCGCTGGTCGCGGTCGCAACCGCGGATCAGCCCGCAACCGCATCGGCCATCGCGCGCGAAATGGTCGAGCTGAAGCATGGAAAAGGCCCCGCTCCAGTAATCGGCTGGGACATCCTGCGCGGATACCACCCGCGCAACAAAATCGGCGAGGATGCACTCGCCAAGATGCTCGGCGAGATGCCGGTCGAAGCGACCCGCAACCTCGGCGCCGCGCTCAACCTCGCTGCCGCGGCACCGCCGTTCACCGTGCTGCTCTTTATGAATGCACAGCGCCTCATGGACGAACCGATCATGGCGCAGGGCATTATGAATTTGCGCGATCTATTCAAAGTGGACGGGCGCACCCTCGTTCTGCTCGGGCCCAGCTTCGATCACCTGCCGGCGGAGATCGGGCAGGACATCATGGTGCTCGATGAGCCGCTGCCGACGCGCGAGGAGCTGCGCAAGAGCACCGAGAAGCTCTACGAAGACAACGAGGTCAAATCCGTGGCATCGGAGACTCTCGATCGATCCGCAGATGCGCTCGCTGGTCTCGCGCCATTCCCGGCTGAATCAGCCGCGAGCTTGGCCGTCGACGAGAAGGGCAAGATCGACATCGGACATATGTGGCAGCGCAAGTTCCGCGCGATCGAGAACGTGCGCGGGCTGACCATGAGCCTGCCGAAGATTGGATTTGCCAATATGGGCGGATGTCGCGAGATCGTGAGCTATATCGATGAAATCGCGAGCGGGCCGTGTCGCCCGAAGATCATCGTATGGCTCGATGAATTCGAGAAGATGATCGCTGGCGGTGGTGGCTCCGGACCTGGCGAATCCTCGGGCACCTCGCAGGACCAAATCAAAGTTCTGCTCACCGACATGGAACGATACGGGTGGGTGGGCGATTTGAGAGTGGGGCCGCCGGGCTGCTCGAAATCGCTTTCTGTGCAACTGATGGCTGGGCATCTAGGCGTGCCGCTTGCCGAGGCTGACCTCGGAGCCGCGAAATCGAAATGGGTCGGCGAGAGTGAAGCGCAGATACGAGCGCTCGTGAAGGCGATTCTCGCGATGGGTGGGGAAGGTCCGGGCGTGTACTTCGCGGCGACCTGCAATTCGCTCGAGTCGCTGTCGGCGCCGCTGCGACGCAGGTTTAGCGCGCCTGGTTCGACGCCTTTCATGTTCGATCTGCCAGATGAGGACGAACTCGAAGCCATCGGCAACATCCAACTCGCGCATTGGGAAAGGTTGGCCGGACGCGCCCTGACCAAAGACCGCGGATTCTTCCGCAAGTGCATCGGTTGGTCCGGCGCCAATGTCCGCGATTGCTGCCGCGTTGCATACTCGCGTGGCAGGCAGATCGAAGAAGTGATCATCGTGCCGGCTGCGCAGCAGGACAAGGTTGGACTGGAGAAACTGCGACAGATGGCGCATGGCGTCTTCTTGTCTGCGAGTTATCCGGGGACGTATAAGAAGCCGAGCGACGCACTGGAAGTCAATCCCGGCGCGGGCCGGAAGTTCGGCGCGCGGAAGGAGGGCAACTAGCAATGGACTTTGGTTCCGACAACATCGTGGTGGTGTGCATAAGAGTGGCGGACGCGGGCGGGGTTGTCCGCGATTCCACCAAGGACCAATGCGCTTCATGCGAAGCGCCTATCTGGGTCTCGCCATCGACGCGACGGGCGCTCGTGCTGCAACCTGATATGCTCCTGCTCTGCATAAAGTGCGCGATGGCTAAGGCCGAGAATGAAGATGAGGTCTGTACGTTCCCCGGCGTGGAGAAAGAACTGATCGATTACTACGGCAAGAAGGAGAAACCATGAGCCACGTAACGAAGATCGCGCTCAAAATCACCGACCTCGACGCACTCGAAGCCGCGCTGAAGCATATGGGCGGACTCGAACTGCGTCGCGGCCAACAGACCTACAAATGGTACGGAAGGAACATGGGTGACTATCCCCTGCCTGAAGGCGTCACCGTCGCGGATCTTGGCAAGTGCGACCACGCCATCGCGATGACGAAGAAACTCGCGCTTAACTACGAGGCGGGACTCGTAAAACAGAAAGACGGCAGCTACACCTTGCTCTTCGACTTCTACGACACCCGGTTGATGGATGCCCTCGGTGGACAGGATGCGCGCGGACTTAAGTCCCAATATGCTGCCGCCGTGGCAACGAAGACCTTCTATCAGCAGGGCTATCAAGTATCACGGCGCGTTACCACCGATGGACGGATCATCTTGGAGGCGTCGAATTAGATGGGAGCAACAATCAGAGTTGAGATCGCCCTCGATGGAACACCCACGGTCAGCGTGAGCGGCGTGGCTGGAGCCAGTTGCCAGCAGCTCACCAAAGACCTTGAGAAAGCCCTCGGCACGGTGGCCGACAACAAGCGCACAGAGGATTTCTACTGTGCCGAAGGAGGGCAGACCGTTGGACGCAAGGAAACCGCTTAAGGTTGTCATCGATTCGGAAGGCATGCTGACCGCAATCTACAGCGACGAGCTGGTCGAGGCCGGGCTGTTCAAGCTCGGTGAGGCTGAAGTCTATCGCGCGAGTTCAGTTGAGCCCGAGGAGCTAGGCGGCTGGAACGTCACGATCAGCGATCGCGCGCATGATGAACTGGGATGCGAGGGTATCAACGAACTCGCGTGCGGCAGTTTTCGACTCCGCCAAGAGGCTTTGGCTGCCGAGGTCGCGTGGCTCGAAGAGAGGCTGTTCACATGATATCGCGGGAACACACGTTCGACAGCCTCAACTGCCCGGACTGCGGCGCGAAGTTAGACTTCCGGGCGTCATGGATGGATCAGCCGCGGCCAGCGGATCTGGCTGCGGTCAGGCAAATAGCCTTGGCCGCTCACAAGAAGATGGATTGCAACAAACCGAAACGGGAAGGAGAGAAACACCGTGAGTGAAGAGAACGGCGCGCAGGCGGCGCCATACAACATTTTCAACCGTGCGCTTGCGTTGAACCTAGAAATTGGGCGCTTCGGCACCCGCAAAAAGGTCCGCTCCAGCGCGGTCCAGACCGACGCTGATCACACCATGCTGCACATCAGCAAGGACATCTTGGACGCGGACGAATTCAAGGCGCTCGCCCGCTTTGACAGCGAGACGCGCAATTACATCTGGCGCAAATCGCTGCCGTCGCAGTTCCGCAACGGCATCCAGCTCATTCCGTTCGAGGATGTTACGCCGGTGGACGAATACTTGACCCAGCGCGTGTCAGAACGAGACGCGCTGATCGAGAAGGCGATCGCGCGCTTGGATCCGATTAAGGCGGACGCCGAAACGCGGCTCGGCTCGCTCTTCAACGATAGGGACTATCCTTCCGATCAGAAGATTCGGAACTGCTACTCGATGACTTGGAATTTTGTCGAGTTCGGCACTCCGGGAAAGCTGAAGTCTCTGAACGCCCGGCTCTTCGAGCGGATGCTCGCGCAGGAGAAACAGCGCGCCGTCAACGAGGTCGATCAGATCCGCCTGATGCTGCGCGCCGGCATGGCGGAGATCGTCGAGCACATGGTAGACCGGCTGACGCCCGAGGCGGACGGCAAGAAGAAGGTGTTTCGCGATTCGATGGTCGATAACGTCAAGGAGTTTCTCAGCGACTTCGAGCACAAGAACATCATCGACGACGCCGAGCTTGCTGCGCTGGTGAAGCAGGCGAACGAGATCATGGATGGCGTGACGGCGAAGGATCTGCGGACGGATGAAGGGTTCCGCGACTTCACCCGCGAGCAATTCAGCAACATGAAAGGCGTGCTGGATGCGATGATGAAGGATGCGCCGAGCCGGAAATTCCATCTGCGTGCGGAAGACACTGGAGATCCGACGACCGAAGACTTGACTGCCTGATAGCAGTCGCTATCTTTTAACAGGGAGAATCACATGAAGCGAGAAGACTGGGAGAAATCCACCGGCAAGAAATTCACCAAAGAGCGCCGCAAGATTCGCCACCGTACAACCCGATACCGCGCAAGCAGGGCGTACGAACGAGTGATCGATGAGTTGGGCGCTTATACCGAGACGATCGAGGGCAGGCCGGATCTCGATGCTTCAGCGCGGAAGTCTGACAATGCTGCGCTCGCGGCGATCCTGAAGTTCGGCCGCCGCTTCTCGGCGCTCTACGAGGCCGCAGCTTGGGAGATGAATCGTCGCTACGATGCGACTGACCACGGAAGGGAAGTCGCGCGCATTATGGGGGAGATCCGCCAAGGAATTTTCATTGGGCACATGGGAAGCCGCACAGTTGGTGAAATGGTGACTGCGGAGACCATCAAGCGCCGCCGAGAATTGAAGGCCAAGTACAAGCGGGAGCATCGCTAAAATGTTCCGGCGCGCCGTCATATACGCGAGCCTGATGGCTACGGGATACCTCAGCCCGCTCCACCCCAAGGCGCAGCTCGCCGCACCCGTCGATTGCGTCGCCCAGTCCGATCCAAGGACCGGGCTGCACCTCGAGCGCGGAGACTGGGTTGAGGAAGTGGATTGGATTCGTCCGCCTCAAGGCGGGTCGTATTTTCTGGTGAACGTGCTGAGTGGAACGAACAAAGGATGGAGCTGCCAGATCGACAGCACGGGGCACTTGCCGGTCACTATGGGGAAACAACATGAATAGCTTTTTAGAAGCTCTGAAGTGGGAAGGCGCGTTCGCGATGAACGATTGCGACCGCATCGGCGTTACGCGCGGCCAATTCCTAGGAGTAATCGTCTGCTATGAAGTCTGGCGTCCGAAAAACGAGTTCGGGATTATCACGTAAGGTAAAAAGAGAAACGCGCTGGGTGAATCAGGCCCAGCGCGTACTCCGGATACATCGAAATTCGAAGGAGACATCGAATCAAATGGAGTCTATAGCTAGATCGTACCCGTCGTCAAGTAAGCACGTCAACGGCGATGCTTCCGGGAAGCCGCCGGAGCCGAAGACCATCGACGAGGATCCGCCGCCACCGTGCCCAGCGTGTCAGCGCGGCGAACACTGTGACGGCCGCGGCGAGGATGGCGAATGCATCTGCAACTGCCGGATCAGCCGGGCGGAGGCAGCGGCATGAAACGCGAGCCTTGGACGAAGTTCGAGAAAGCCACGGCCCATCGAATCGACCCCAAAATGATGCCGCTCCTGAAGGAATGCGGCTTCTACTTCGGGATGATGAACGATGAGACTTGGGTGAACAGCCGATATCAGGTCGGCAAGCGAAATCACAGCGACCAACTGACGGTTCTGTCGATCAAGCGGCAAGACCGATTGCCTATCCACGACTGGCGCGAGCTACAGCGCATCAAGAACGAGCTGTGCGGCCCCGAGTGGATGGGCGTCGAGGTCTATCCGCCGGAGTCGGAGCTGATCGACACCGCGAACCAGTTCTGGATGTGGTGCTTCGCGCCGGGCGCAATGGAGTGGCCGTTCATGTTTCATGGACAGCGCTGCGTCAGTGAGGACGAGACCGGCGGTGTCCGTCAGCGCCGCTGGGATTCCGATAACCGACCGAGCGATCTCAAAACGCTGGACGAAATCGTCGAGAGCTACGAAGCGGCGAAGAAGGAAGAAGACAATGGGTGAAACTACTGGTATTCAATGGACCGGCTCTACGTGGACGCCAATTCGCGCGCGACACCGAGTCACCGGCAAGGTCGGATGGCATTGCACTAAGCCATCCGCGGGATGCAAATTCTGCTACAGCGAGTCACTGAACAAGCGCCTCGGGACCGGCGAAGGCTATACTCCGAACGCTCCGGTCGACGTCTTCCTCGATGAGAAGATGCTGCGTGCCCCGCTGCGCTGGCGCGCGCCGCGCAAGATATTCGTCTGCTCGATGACGGATCTGTTTGGTGAGTTCGTGACCGATACGATGATCGATCGCGTGTTCGCGGTTATGGCAGCGAGTCCGCAACATACTTACCAAGTCCTCACAAAGAGAGCGGAGAGGATGCGTACATATCTATGCAACCATGAAGTCGGCGCTCGATGGGCATTCTCCGGTGATCGTAAGCCGCTCGTGTGTGCTGGCACTGCCGTCGAATGGACGCGGCATGGATTACCCAACGTGTGGATCGGTTGCTCGGTTGAGAATCAGCAGATGGCGGATAACCGGATCCCTGTGCTGTTGAACACGCCCGCCGCTGTACGCTTCCTGAGTGTCGAGCCGCTGCTGGCGCCGATGAATGTCGCTTTTTCGCAAACATCTACATGGTCAGCGGCGTCCGACTACCGCATCAATGGACGCCGCGTGGATTGGATCATCGTCGGCGGTGAGAGCGGGGCCGGCGCGCGACGCTGCGATCTGGAATGGATCGGGTTTATCGTCGATCAGTGCAAGGCTGCGAAGGTCGCGTGCTTCGTAAAGCAGCTCGGGAAAAATGCCTACGCGATGGACAAGCGTTGGCCGATCACCGATTCGAAGGGCGGCAACATCGACGATTTCCCGGACGACCTTAAAATCCGCCAATATCCGGCATGATTGTCTACGCTCTTGTCGATCCGCGTGATGGTCGAGTCCGTTATGTGGGCAAATCGCAGCACTCGGCGAGCCGTAGATTCCAGCGACATCTCTGGCCTTCGTCTCAGGACGGTAGTCATCGGGCGCGATGGCTTGCCCTGCTTCTTCGCCTCGGCCTGAAACCAGAAATCCTCATTCTGGAGACCTGCTCAACCACCAGCCAACTCTCAATCGCTGAACGAGTTCACATCGCGCAATTCGTCGCTGGCGGCGCGCACCTGACCAACGCGACGCCCGGCGGAGATGGCGGAGGTGCCGCGCATACTGCCGAGTCGAAAGAGAAAATACGTCGGGCGCTGACAGGCAAGCCCAAGTCGGAGCAGCACCGTATCAACAGCGGCCTCGCCGGCCGAGGGCGACGGCCCTCAGAAGCGACGCTCGCCAAGCTGCGCATTTCACGATCTCGACCGCGCAAGCCGCTCTCCAGCGCGCACCGACTTAGAATCTCGCGGGCGAAGGGGGGCAGGCCCTTCGTTGATCAGTTCGGCAATCATTACGAAACTCAGAAAGGCGCCGCGCGGGACCTCGGCATAAACCTCGGTCATCTTCACGAAGTCCTGCGAGGCCGACGGAAATCCGTCGCGGGCTATAAATTTCGCTTCATTTAGGCTTCGCGCGGGAGGTGGAACTTGCGGCTGACGGGTGCGCATGGTTCCACCTGGGCCCGCTTGGGCACAGAGCGCCCTTGCGCGAGGACCCGGCGCATCTCCTTCTCCGAGACCATCGACCACTCCGCGCCCGTGCCCAGCCTCTCTACCTTCCAGAACGTGCGAACCGTGCGGTCTTCGGCGCATTGGAGGAAGATGGGCGGCGGCGAGCAGTCCTGGAGCACGATTCGGAATCCCAGCGGCTGGCAGAAACATCCACCAACGGGCGAGCAGTCGTCACGATGATTGTCGAGCTGCTCGCGGGATTTGATGAATCTGCGCTCGTATCGATACTTGCGGTCGCGTCCCAGTATCTCAGCGACCCACGCGACTCCGCTGACGATCAGGAGATCGCCGTCGAGATCGTCGTGATCGAATCTAAACATCAGCATTGCATTCCAGCCCAAAATACCAGCATCGATTTGTCGCGGCCACACCGCAACGCGATCCAGTCTACCAGCTCGTAGCCAGCCGGGCGCGCGAGGTCCTGGATCATCTCCTTCGCCACTTCAGGATAGCGCTCGAACATGCGCGCCGCGCCAAAGCGCTGAACATAAGGTTGAAATCGCGGAAGCTCCCAAAGTCCAGTGAACCTAGCGCCGAGCCCCCCTCCGTCCGTCGCCACGATATCCAACCGAGGCTGGAAGACCGGCTCCACGCCCCATTCCTGCCCTTGGTGACCCATTGACGCGAAGAACGTTTCGATCGCCTCCCAGGGAGCGCCATATGTGTCGCAATCAACAAAATTTATCGGGAAGCGGGACAGAATCCCCTGCTTGATCGCCGAAGGGGAATCGGTGCAGTAAACCGGCCACGTCGGGCGCATCGAGGCCAATGCGTAGCACTTCTCCTCGACCTTCTCGATCGCTACGCCATCGAAATCGCGGTAGCACTGCGCCCAGATGCGACCATATCCGGCGTAGGCATCGAGGACGAAGGGAACGGAGCCAATTTCCATCAGGCGTCGCAGCGCGCGCCGGCGGAGTCGGATCTTCTCCCCGACGTTGGCGTTATCGAGCTTGTCGATTTTGTAGGGGACGCCGTTTCGCACTTAAGCACCCGTGACAAACGAAGGGCTTGCCCTCGCACCATTGCAGGAAGTGGTAGGCACCGCATCGCGCGCGCCGTCTTCCGCATTTCGTACAACGTCCGGTTGCAGGCATCAGTTCTCTCTAACTCCAACTCGATTCCCTATCGCATGGATGCGCTCCCGAGAAACAGTCCGCTTTGGAATCCGGCATTGGGTATGGTTCTCACGCCAGAATTTGATGCACGCATCCAGCGCGTCGATATAGGTCATCGTGGGACGCTTGTCGTCTTCCTGCCCCGCGCGATAGGTGCGCCAGATGTCATCTCGGAGTTTCTTCGGAAGCGCGAACCAAGCCGAGCTATGTGAAACGAGATGCGGCGGGATAGGCTTTCCGCAGTTCGGGTTATGGCAGGCGTGCTCGCTCATATCGCAAACCACCATTCGGATATGCACTCTTGGCACCAAGTCAAGCTACAATTTGTCAGGATCGTAATTACTTTCCCGGTCTCTCGGTCGGTCGCAAAGCAAATGCAGGAGAATCGCCCTTCTCGCGGCGGCGGTTCTTTGAAATCGAACATGGGCCTGCGGCCACTCAATCCCGCGATCTGTTCCCGGCTCATGCCTGCACTGGCCCTTCGATCTTGTGTTCGTGCGGCATCGGGCGCTGACACCCGACGTGCGGGCAATCATTCGTCCATTCCCACAGCCCGAGCGCGCCCTTCACGACGATCGGGTCTTCGAGCATTTGCACTTCACCGATCACCCACGCATATCGTCCCGGCGTGTAATCGCCGAACGCCATCTCTTGATCGGTCAATGGCTCAAAATCTCGGCCCATCAGAGTTCGATGCGCTTCCGCAATCAGTGCGCGCGGATGGACAATACGCACGCACCCGAGAAGCTTGGCCGTGGCGATCATCTCGCCGCGCGGCAACTCGCTTGCCCCGCCGATGCCTGCAACCAAGAGTACGGAACGAAACGGCTCCTCGATACATAGTTCTTTGCAGTCGTTCGGAAAACCTTTCGCGGCATGGATAGCCAGCGGTCCCCGATATCCCGTGCTCCAACTCCTAGTCTCGATGTGTTTTAACCCCAAGGCCACAAGGCTAGCCCACGGCTGCGTTAAAGTTAGTGCTTTCAATTTTCTCTCCCCTCGTACCTGACCCCTTTCTTGGGGAATTATTGATTTGAGTCCCTTCGCTCCACCGCTGCGCAGATGGCCTCACCGATCGGATAGGGAATTACGGCTGCTTCCGCTGGCGTCATATCGTGGTGACTGCCCATCCAGCGCCCCGGCGTAGCTTTGACGGGTCTTATTCCGGTGGCATGCCTCTCTCTAAGGCCTCGATAGGTCTTGCGCCAATCGCCTGGTTTTCCTGGAATCGCTCCGATGCCTCTCGACTTAAGTTGGACGCTGGAACTCTTGTGCGGCTCGATGTTCGGAAGCAGGAATGCGAGGTTGGACCACAGCGCGTGGCCTGGCGGCTTGGCGCGTACCTGACCGAACAGCTTCGTGAACCACGGACGAGCCGCCCACACGTTCTCAATCACCCAGAAACGCGGTTGAAGTCGGTTGATCAACGCCCCGACGGCGTTAGCGATTGATAAATCCGGCTCCGGCGGATTCGGATAGAAGCAACGCAGTCCGTGTTTGCTAAAATCCTGGCAAGGCGGACTCGCCCACAGCACATCGATGCGGAGCGCCCTAGATTCCCAATAGCCCTTGAGCGGCAGCGCGCGAACGTCGGCCACGATGTCGGGCCTGAAGCGAGAGTCAAGGTCGATTCTGATAACCCTCCAACCGCGATCCAACGCCGGCTGACTCGCGCCACCTAGGCCGGAGCAAAGGTCTAACCAAACGAGAGAGTTTTTGATTGAGGGACTCAAATCAATAATTCCCCTTTCTTGAGCATCGGGTAGAACACGACCATCGTGTTGCCGCCCGCCATGCAGACCTTCGCTTGCCGAGCCTCTTGGGCGGTCATCTGATTCAGGATCTCCGGCATGTGGTCTACGCCTTTGCTGGTAGTGCGATAGATAAGCATCCCCCAGATTGGTTTTTTCTTTGGACGTAGAGTTTTCAATTCGTCTCTCCTATCGAATTGAGAAATGCTTGGCAGATGATGCTGAGTGCGGTCCCGCGATTTTTTTCTTGGGTCGCACTGAGCGCACGTTCCACTATCTGGAGCTCGAAAACTGAAATCACAGCCTTGATCGGCGTGGGTCCCGTATCCTCGCCGCGCTTCTTCCGACCACCTGGTTGCGACGTACCGCCCGCGGTCTCCGGATTGGCTTCCGAGGACATGCTCTCGATCTGCGCCTCCGCCTCCATCTCATCGGCGAGGTGCGCGAGCGCGGCCGCGTCGCCGTTCAGGTTGAGACGCTCGACCAGCTCGAGCGTGATCTCCGGATTGTAGGTCGCCATCCCGGCGACGCGATCGAAGAACAGCAGAAGCTCGCGCGCTTCGTCGGGAGTCAGGTCAGTCTCGAGCACGGGGACTTCTTGGTCCTCCATCAGATCCTTGCGTAGCGCGCCATCTACCAGCTCGAGTTCGCCGTCGGCGTTGCGATATGCGAGAAGTGCTCCGGCAAACCCGATCCGTGAGAGTAGGTCGCCAAAGACCTCGCGCTCGCGCTCATCGTGCTGCCTCGGATTGGAAGGATTGGCCTTAAGTTCAGAAGCCCTGACCCGACTAAAGCCGATTATGCGATCTCTGACGTTCAAGTCTCCCTCACCGTGATTCCATAAAATGCCTTGAGCATTTTGCGCTTGATAATGTAACTATCTGTGGCTTTACCCTTCACGTCTTCGACAACGAGTTCATCTTCCTCGTGGTACATAAAATCAGCGACGTAAGTGCAGATCAGGTTGTCGCCGTACCACATGGGAAACGCTGGCTGGAATATCAAATCAGCGATCAAGCGGCCCTTCTCCATGAGCCGCAGTTCTGCACATCGTTGAGCTTCGCGATTGGAATCATGGATGTGCTTCCCGCAGCTTGTCTTGCGCGCGCCGTACTTGTTGCCGCTCTCGCCGCCGAGACTTACTTTGGGAATTATTGATTTGAGTCCCTTCATGGCGTTCTAAACCATCGCATCTTGCGACTGACCCGTTGATCGCGCCGTCCTTCGCGGCTTTTCCACCCGTAGCCCCAGTGTTCGTCGGTCAGGCCGAGCGGACACCACATATCGGCCTCGTAAATCGTCCCTTCGTGGCCGATGCTTGGATCGGAATAGGACAAGAGACCGCGAATCTGCGGTATCCAAACCCGAACCATGCGGCGCATCATGGAAAGTCCCTGACTCTCGACATTCGGGGCGGTATCGTCGATGAAAAAGACGCGGTGAAGTTGGAGGATTTTGTCGGGGTTGTATTGCTTCGCGGATGGGCGGCCCAAAATCATCCCGCCGATCAATTCCTTGCCCTCGATGAACTCGTAGAGATGCACAAATCCCGGAGGAGCGGATTGCAGGTAGTGATTCGCTGCGATCCAGTCTTTTAGTTTTCGCGTTTCGCATGGTTGTGCTCTACGGATTTGCATTGTGCGGCGAGGGACTCAAATCAATAATTCCCCTTACTTTCACGACGGCAACTCCATTGCGCGCAAGAGATCGTCGACAATGGTTCTGTAGCCCAGCGATCGGATCGACGCGGGAACCGGATTCCCGTTGAGGAATTCCCGAATCTCTTCGCGGCCGCCGGCGCGCGCGATCGTCGCGACGATCTTGAGCATGAACACCAGCGCCTCTTTCTCGTTGTACTTCGCGTTGATTCCCTGCAGCCGGGCGCCCACGGCGAGCATCCGCATCCTGCCGTCCTCGAGGGCGGCCGCGCGCGGCTCGCGCTGATCGAGCAGGTCGCGGAAATAGACTCGCCAAGGCTTCGGCGCGTGCTTGATGAATCCGATGCGGCCGACGATGGCGATCGCGCAGCATCGGGCCCAAAGCGGCTCGATGAATTCCATTTCGCTATCCGTGGCGGGGCACTCGGCCAGGTGTTTCATGCCGGCCGACCGGCGGAGGCGGTGGTCTCTTTTCTCGGTCTCTTCGCAGAGACAGAGTTCGACGCTGGCGAGGCCTCGAGGCTCGAACGTGAGGTCCCAATACGTCAGCTTGGCGACGAAGAAGTTCAGGCGCTCGCTCTGGGTTAGCAGGACTCTCATGCGTTCGCGATCTCCAACGTCACGTCCGCGTGGCAGGGCTTGTCGAGTGAACACCAGTCCATCTGATCTTTTCCACTCAATTGATCTCGACAACGCTGCTTTTTCTCATCGCTCCAACCGGACGCCCACCGACGGTACATATCGACGGCCTCTTCGGCGGTTTCGACGCGAAAGCAATTGTGATCGCATTCGCCTGCTGAGCGACAGCCGCAGGCCACGAGCCCAACCGTCCAAGGATTCCCCCATTCGGTCGGACGCCCGACGTAGACAGCGCCTTCAGGAGCTTTCCAACCACGCGTGCGCTTCCGCTGGATTCGAATTGCCATTACCGCATCTCCCGGACGTGCAGAACCTCGACACGTCCGTCGGCTAGTCGCCGCATCGTTACGGCATAGCTGTGGTCGCTGCTCTCGATGTGACCGATGCCGAGAGCTAGGCCGCAGCCATGTTCGTAGATTGTGTCGAATTGGAAACGAACGTGGAGCGCTTCGCGTTCGGTCTCCGGCGAAACCACTTCCGGTTCCAAGCGCCGGACTCTCGGGTCGACAGGTAGAGTCATCGGTTCACATGCAGCGGATTCGTCGGCGCTGGCTGCCCGAACCGCTTCATCGCCTCTTCGGGGGATTCTTCCCGCCACAGATTCTTGCGTGAGGTGCCGCCGCGTCGCACTAAGACATTGGAAACGCCCACCATCTCGGTGACCAGGCGGTCGTACTCCCCAACCGCTTTCGAAAGGGAATTATATAGTTTAGTCCCTTGATTCATTTTGCGTCCCGAATTGCATCGCTGACTGGCTCAATCGCCGTGCCGCAATTTCGCAATACCGTTCTTCGAGTTCGATGCCGACAGCCTCGCGCCCCATGTCTTTCGCCGCGATTAGGGTCGAGCCTGCGCCCATAAAGGGGTCAATTACCCGCCCCGCAGGCGTCCATTTCAGCGCCAGAATCCATTTCATTAGCGCGACCGGCTTCTGTGTCGGGTGCTCTAATGCCTCGTTGCCATCCCTGATCATGCCGTTCCAGAGATAGCGAAACACCCGAACACCCTTGACGAAATTCGACCACGCCAGTTCCGCAGTCGCTTGGTCGAGGCCATGTGGGCGCATCTTGTCCCAGACTAGCCAGCCCGACGACGGCGGCAGCCTGTCAGCGAAGTAATTGGCTCCGAATAGCACGCAGGGTCGGTCAAGCAAGAAAGACGGCTCAAAAGGCTCGGCATCGCCAGCCACGCGCGGATAATCAGCACACTCAGCCAACGCACCCCGCCCCCGCGCCCTATAGTCGGTCGGATGGTCGATACCGTAAGGCGGGTCGGTAACGATAAAGCCCGAATACATTCCGAGCACTTCGCGGCAGTCACCGTGAAAAATCGTAATCCCCGCCTCTTCAAAATACGGCTTCATCGTAATAAGGGACTCAAATCAATAATTCCCTTTCGAAACTCGGGCTCCCTTCGGAATCATACCGCCACCTGCCTTTGCTGTTCCGCCGGATGCTCGATCGCGTAAGCCATCGCGTCGATGACACGCTTTCGATCCGGCATCATGGCCATCTGTTTAGCCACCACGTTGTACGCGTGAATTATCGTCGAGTGGTCGCGGTGCAGTATCTCGCCGATCATGGGGTAGCTATATCCCGTGAGCCGTCGCAAAAGATAGCACGCGATTTGTCTCGCACTCGCAATATGCGCTGTGCGCAGCGGGCCGGTCAGGTCGAAGTGTTCAAGGTGGTACGCTCGGGTCACCAGCGTCAGTATCTCCGATGCGCGTAGCGCCCAGAGCGTCTCGTTCCACTGAACTTGCGCTTCTTGCGCTTCCAACTCTCGGCAGTTCGTACAGCCTGCGTGTGAACAACTCATTGATTCGATTCTCCTTTGGATTTGTGATCGATTCTCAGAATATCGCCAATGCGCAATCCGCGGCGGAGCGCATCGTTACGTGCCGCGCCGTCAATTCGTGCTCGAATTCGTGGTTGCTCAGCCTGCTCGGCTAGTTGACCGACGAGTTGAGCTATCTCGTCGCGCCGCTGATCGCTTATAGCGGGAGGTTCGGGCTCAGGGGCGGGCTGCATATGGCCATCGGCATCAGCCGCGCATCGTTGGCCGTCGGGTGTGTAAGCTATGCTGCCGGGCTCGTACCAGCGTTCGCGCCAAAATTCATGTTCGAGCCGTCTCCTCTCGAACTGTTTGCCGAGGTCGAGGAGTATTCCGACCGGAGGCGCGAATTCGCGCGGTGATCGGATAATCTCCATCACGGCAGCGCGACCGTCGCGCGCATCGAGCTCCTGCAAAAAGATCTGGTAGAGCCTGAAGGTCTCTTCACCGCTTGCCCATGAGGGATAGGCTGCTGTCAACATTGCCGTTAATGCTAAGGCTTGGTTGGCTTCCATTGGCTCTTTCCTTGTCGACCCATTGTTTGAAGCGCGTGGACGCATTTTCGCGTTGGTGATGGCCGTTGCCCTTGAGGTCGAGTAGCGGCTCGGTCCATCGCTTCTGATGCAGGTATGAACTCGGGTGAGGGATCATGCCGGTTTCCGTCCCGTGCCAATTTTTAGCGATGCGCTGCGGCACGTCGTCGATCGCTAGCTGGCGCTCGTCGTCGGTCATCAACGCCCACTCATGCAAGGCGGTTTGTTTTTTCTCTGGCCGAGGGTAAATCGGCCAAAATAGAAATTCGAATGTATCGGTGCCGGGGTCCAAAGGGTTAGTTACTTTCTTCTGTCTCTTAGGAGAAGAAGGAAACCTAGATCTGTGATGTTCTTTCTCTATTGACGGATCTGTGGACGGATCGGGTGCCATAGCTGTGTCACCCCCCGGTGTCGCCGTTGACGGGGGTGACGCTGTGGCACCGGTGACAACAGAGTCACCTCTCCGCTCGGCTTGAAGCCGATCCAGAAGCAGCCCGACGTTGATCGAATAGAGGTTGGTTCCTTTAGGCCCGGCCCCCTTCTCTACATCAAGCTCATCGAGGGCCTGCAATTCCTGAATACTTCGTTGGACGGTGCGCTCGCTGATACGCGCGCGCTTTGCGAGGGTGGGAATACTCGGCCATGCGCCGGTTCCGTCGTCTTCGCAGCAATCACCGATCGCTACGAGCACGAGACGATCATAACCTTCGGCTTGTGATACCCGCAGGGCGAGCCCCATCACCAATCCGCTCATCACCGCCTCCTCTCCGCCACGATCGGATCACGCGGGCGCAACTACCCCATGATTTTTCGACGCGTGATGGGTCTATGTCTGAATCGTTCCGCATTTCAACCCTATGGCATCGCGGCCGGGTGATTTGGGGTTGAGACAAACCAGAGCCGGGCCGCGCGCCGCGAACCTATGACCGGGGATCAGCCAGTCTGCCCGCGATGATACTCAGTCGCGCGCGGATGTCAAGCCTTTCACGCCTAGTAGGCGCATATCGACGCCGGACAAATCCGCCAGCGTCTCAACGTACTGATAACGCGCCCGCGCCATAGTCCGCGCCCTTATCCATCGGTAAACCTGACTTCGATGTACTCCTAGGAGTTCAGCGACTTTGTCGGGGCCACCAGCTATGCGGACGGCGGCTAAAACTGCCGACGAGGGAAGGGGCTTAGGCTCGAAAGGCTTGAAACCGTCCTCTCGACTTTCGCGGCGGAGCTGGCTCATTTGGCCCTCGCTACTGCGATGATGGCGTCGGCTAAGTCTACGACCACCTGTTCCCAAGAGCCGGTGCCCATAGGTCGCGTATTGTCGATATTCCGTAGATACAAGAACGGATCGACAATAGCATTGATTTTCTTGATTAGGTGCTCCCGCGTCGCGGCCTCAGTGGGTGCGGGAGGGGTGGATGGCCCGAACGTGTGCTCGCCGAAATGACCTGTATCTCCGACACAACCGCGTAGGACTTCACACCTCATTGCCTGCTCGCCGCTGTTCGGTGGGGCGAGGCAAACATCTACTAAACCGCGTACCCAAACGACGCCTACAGAGGTGGCATTCCAATCGTGCATTTGCTTTTGCAGCGCTTCCACTCGTTTCACCTTCGCGGACTCAGCTTCGAGGGCTAGTGCCAACGCCCGCTCCAGACAGGGGTGAGGTTCCTTAGAATGCTCACGGACACAGGTAGCACGAGCTTCTACAATCAAGTCTTTCGTGTAATCGCTCATTTACTTTGTTCCTTGCGTTCCTCTTCGAGAGTAAAGTGATCGATCCTCTCGTTCGGTATCCACGATTGCACACGATCCACGCCATGCTCGCCCTCGTAGACCACGACGAACCCCGGCTTGATGATAACGTGTTTGACATGCTCCTTGACCCAGTAGGTGCCGTCGCTCCGTAGGATCGTCATCGTATATCGTAAACCTTTTGGGTGATGACTATTCATACCTGCTCCTTGCGCCGTACCTGCAACGCGGCCTCGCAGACGGCGGCGATGAAGTCAGTGGAATTGGTGATTGATTTCTGCACGATCAATACAGGCTCTTCTGGGTAGTCATTATCCATTTGCATGAGACAGACACCGGTCCAGACCGGGAAATGACGACGACTAGGGCTTAGGTAGAGGCCCCGCTTGAACAGCGCCGCGATGATCCGCCCCATCGCCTCATAGGTGTCTACGGGAGGCGGCGGGATTTCGTGGGGATAAGACTTATTGTGCTTCATGCAGATGACAGGCTCGTGCCGATGGGCAGCCATAACATCTTCGCACATCTGCCCCGGCTTGTACTCAGGGTAGGCCAGCGTCGCCAGCAGTCTGTGGTCAGCCTCGGCCATCATAATGCATCCAGCTTAGCGCCGGCCTCCTTCAGCACAGTCTCATCAACGATCGCGTAGCGACGATAGATCGACTCAGTCAGCATTCCAACCATCTTCATCGCGGCCGAGCGCGGGACACCTTTCCGCTCCATGTTACGAACGGCTGTTCTCCGGAAGTCGTGAAGCATCCGCCCCGGCACGCCGGCCTGCTTGCAAGCGTTCTCCCAAGCGCGCCTGAATCCACAGATCCGCTCGCCGTCCCTGTGGAAAAGCCACGGCACGATCCTGCCCGTGCGATGCTCAAAAGCCTTGACTTCCGCGAGCTGCGGAGTAAGACACGCGCGGAGATCGCGGGTCAGCGGAAACTCGCGGCCCTCGCCATTTTTGGTCTCACCTGGGTCGAGCCGCAACCATCCATTAGCTAGGTCGAGATGCTTTTTCTGCCGGGACAAAACTTCTTGGCATCTCCAACCCGTGATGAACATCGTGGTGACGATCGGGCGATACGGCTCTGGCAGAGCACGTTTGACACTCTCGTACTGGTCTTTCTCGAAGAAGCCTTTGCGCGCGTTGCGCAAGCGAAGAAGTTGAATCCAAGGCTTTTGATCGAGAGTGATCAGACGGAGTTTGACCGCAAGACTGAACATCCGGCGCAGCGCAGCTAACTCTTGGTTGACGGTTCCGGGGGCTGTACCTTGAGCTAATCTACCGGCGGTATATGACTGGATATCCACAGCCGAGATAGAGCCTGTTGACAAGGCGAAGGCGTCGTCGAGGTGCTTCAGGCGGGCATTCAATACATCCGAGCGCTGATTGTTGATCGCGTAGTCGTTGACTACGAGTGCGCGAAGGTGCTGATAGTTCATCCCGCGCACCGACCGACGCGTAACGTTGAGATAAGGGGGGCGTCCGTCTCCCGCTTTTCGACTTCAAATTGAATATCCGCTGCTCGAAGAAGCGCCATTGTCTTGACATTGTTGTCTGTTGGGTTGCCCGGATCGGCGATCAGCAATTTGAGGCCAGCAATATTAAGTGCTTCGTAGCTATTGTCTTCCCAACTAGTGACCGTGATCGCTGAGGCCCCGAATAAACCCATCAGCTCTTGGGCATAGTTAATCGACTCGATGTAGTGGCAATAGAGTATCCGAACGCCAGCGTAGTCCCGCCAGTATGCATGGCCGTCGCCACGTTCTAGGGCCAAAATGTTAGGGACGGCTTCTCCAAAGCGACGGAATTGATCATGTGTGACGTGGCGAGTGTATTCCGTCAATTCCTTGACTTGGTTGCTTAGGGATTGAATCGTGTTGTTGGCTACTTCGATGGTGGTTGCTGGCGATTCGGCGGCTGTTTTGGTGACACCTTGAAGGTGCTGGAACTGCACACTCTGTAGGAGAGCCGCCATATCCAGTTTGCCCGACAGATTCGCATGATTTTTCGCCGCTTCTAACTTTGCGTCGTTGAGTTCCTTCACGTGCGCGAGCTTATCCGCAGATTCTTGTTTCTCGTCGACTATACGTCGTCGAAATTCCGCGAATAGCACCCCGCCCCCGAAGAGAATGCCACTTGCTGCCATTACAAGTTCGGGTGTCGTCAATGCCCGGGTCTCCTCCTGACGAGTTTTCCCACGACGTCGACGGTTCCCTTAGGCAACCCCGCCTCGCTCACCATCCTACGGATCTCATCCATGAACATCTTGGCGGCCTTGTCGGTCTCGAACATGAGCACCTTCGGCAGCTTCTCCGGGTGTCGGACCAGCCGGAACATGATGCTCTCTGCGAGCTGATGGATGAGTCCTTCGTCGCGCGTCATGGTGGATATATAACTCACCTCTTGACTTCTGTCTACCACCGATATAGATTTTCTACTCGCAATGGCTAAAGTAAAACCCCAAGAACCCCTAGAGAGGGCACCTGAGAGCGTCAAGATAGATAGCGCGCTCATGGAAAAAATCCGCGAGGTGGCGAGGGAGAATCGCCGCACGGTCAAAATGACGATCGAGATGCTCCTGGAACAAGGATTGAGCCTTGGTCGCTAGCAGTCGATCGATCTGGGGGATACATCTCGGGTTTGAGATTGGCACCGGGACGGCTGTCGCGATACCCGTCGGCCATACCGTCGTTACAGGTGCCACCCAACTCTCAGGCAAGACGACCACACTCGAAGGTTTGATTGCTCGCTCTGGTCGAAGGGCGATCGCATTCGTTACAAAGCGCGCGGAAGGGTCGTTGCTCGAAGGGCATCGCCTACCCCCGTACTTCAAAGAACGCGCTGATTGGCGCTTCGTTGAATCCATCATCGAAGCAACCATGCGGGAGAAGAACCGCATCATCCGCGCTTCAATCATCAAGGCTTCGCGTGGCGCGCGTAATCTCGCCGGTGTGCTGAACAATGTCGAAAGGCGCCTCACCGGGAAGAAGCAGGCACGCGGCTTCGAAGCCGATATGTATCTCCAGCTCTCGGAGTATCTGAAGATCGTCATCCCCCAGATCGATCGACTGCCTTATACGAAAACCCTCAAACTGGAGACCGGCCTCAACGTGATGGACCTGGCGGCGTACTCGACGGAGGTTCAAGCGTTGGTGATTCGCTCCGTGCTCGAATGGATCTACGAGAACGAGAACGAGGTCATCTCGATCATCCCGGAAGCATGGGAAATGCTGCCGCAGAAGCGCAGCAGCCCGGTGATGCTCGCGGCGGAGAGCCTGATTCGCAAGGGCGGCGCATCGAAAAACTATTTGTACTTGGACAGCCAGGACCTCGCTGGAATACAGAAAGACATCGTGCGCCAGTGCCAGGTGTGGATTCTCGGCGTGCAACGCGAGATGAACGAGGTCAAGCGCACGCTGTCGCATATCCCCGCTGGCGTCGGAAAGCCGAAGGCGGAAGACGTGATGCAACTCGGCAAGGGCGAATTCTTCGCGTGCTTCGGGCGCGAGGTCCACAAAGTCTACGTGCAACCGGCATGGCTGGATGAAGATCATGCGCAGGAAGTAGCCGTCGGCGGGCTGCCGTTGCCGGAGCCGCCGGTTAAGGCCAAGACGTTCTTTCTTAACGAGGAGCATGAACTACGAGATAGCGTGGCGGCGATGGCCCACATCGACGAGCAATTGGACGAGGAGGAATCGACCGTGACAGAAGCAGAGGCGAAGGCCCTCGATACGAGCAACGCGCTGCTGCGCGAAGAGAATAAGCGGCTCGAAGAAAAGATCGACGCGATGCGCGAGATCGTCGCCGACCTGCAGCGCGTCGCGCCCGCGCCAGCGCTCAAGGTCGGCGACACCGTGGCCGACAAGTACGTCAACCTGCCGACCGACGAGCGCATCTATCAGATGGTCAAGGCGCGGCTCACACAGGAAGCGCCCGGCATCCTCAAGCTGATCACTTCGAAGTCGGAAATCCATATCGAGGTCCAGCGCCATACCATCGAGGCGCGCTCGGATACCCTGCTCGGTGCTTGCGCTCTGCTCATCCATGAAGGATTCTTCGACAGCTTCCAGACTGGCGGAGCTACCCTGAGTCTGCTCAAGACGCGAGGGATCTCGACGGCACCGCCGAACATCTATCCGCCGCTGAACGAGTTGGTCGGCAAAGGGTTTCTCTACAAAGACGGCAAGAATGGTTTCAAGGCCGTCGAGGGCATGAAAGACAGCATTATCGTGAAGCGGCACGCCGCTTAGGGAGAGAGGAAGATGGCTGAGTCCGATAACAGCAACGATCGAGTTCTAATCCA
Organism: Deltaproteobacteria bacterium; assembly: GCA_003161515.1. GTDB lineage: Bacteria > Desulfobacterota > Binatia > Binatales > Binataceae > Binatus. The sequence goes on along the minus strand of PMOH01000316.1, from coordinate 53,524 downwards.
CCCGGACCGCGGCGGCGAGCGCTCGGCAATGGCCGGCGCCGATGAGCAGCGCGCAATCGCCGAAGTCCAAGGTCAGATTCTGATGGCCCGCCGATTCCCGCGCGAGATTGCCGTCGCGCGCGACAATATCCTCGAGGAGTGCCGCCGTCTCGGGCTCGCCGAAGACGCGCTGTACGCATACCCCCGCGGCGACGAGGAGATCGAGGGCCCGTCGATTCGCTTGGCCGAGGTCCTCGCGCGCCACTGGGGCAATATGTCCAGCGGCATCCAGGAGCTCGCCCAGCACGGGAATATGTCCGACGTCGAAGCGTTCTGCTGGGATCTCCAGACGAACAATCGCTGGTCGGTAAAGTTCGTCGTGCCGCATTTCCGTGATACCAAGAACGGCCGCAAGCCGCTGCGCGATGGGCGCGATGTCTATGAGATGGTCGCCAACTTGGGATCGCGTCGGCTGCGCGCGTGCATCCTGCGCGCGATACCCGGCGATATCGTCGACGAAGCGGTGAACGAGTGCAAAAAGACGATCCAGAGGAACGCCGGACCTTTGAGCGAGCGCATCGCGAAGGCGATCGAACGCTTCGGTGTGATCGGTGTGCCCAAGGAATCGCTCGTGAAGTTCGTCGGACATAATCTCGAAGCCTGCAAGGAACCCGAGCTGCGTCGCCTCGCGGGCGCGTACAACGCCATCAAGGACGGTTTCAGTACGAAGGAATCGATCTTCTCGGACCTGCTGCCTGCTGGCTCTCTGAGCGACGAGGAAGCAGCCGCGCAAGCCGGCGTCGAGGCGCGCGGGCCCGCGATGCCCGAGGCGACCGGCGAGAAGGTCAAGAAGGACGAGAAGTTGGCGGAAGACCGCCCGAACCCCAACGCCAAGATCTCGCCCGAGCAGGACGCGCTCGCACAGAAGGCGCTCGGTGGATTCACCGAGGCTGAAGTGGCGGGCATCCTCGAAGAGTTCAAGGTCGGTGAGACCTTCGAGCTAACTCGCGGGCAGCTCCCGAAATTCATCGAGCGTGCGGGTGCGATCTTCGAGAGCCACAAGGGCGTGTCGGAAGCGAAGCCGGAACCTGAGAAAGAAAAGGCCGAGGCGCCGAAAGCAGAACTGAAAAAAGCCGAGCCGCCCAAGCAGCAGGAACCTCCGAAACAGGAAGCTCCTAAGCAGGAAGCGACTGCGCCCGCCTCGGATGCCGACGGCGAAAAGCTGATCTCCAAGGAGCAGCAGAAGCAACTGTTCACCGTGGGCCAGCAGGCCGGTCTCGCGATCGGTGCGATCAAGAAAATCATCAAAGATGTCGCGGGCGTCGACATCAGCGCGTCTGTGAAAATCAAGTTTTTCGAGCCGCTGATGACGCGGCTGGCAGCAGGAAAATAGAATAAGAGTGGCGGGTGTTAATGGAGCGTCTGAACAACCTCTGCCTGTACTGATGGGTAGGCCAAGGCCGTGCAATAGGTATGGGGACACCCGCCCACATGAAGATCGATTTCGACGCCGAGACGCATACTTACAAGGTCAATCGGGTTGTATATCCGTCAGTGACGCAGATTCTGAGCGATGAAGGTTGGTCCGATTACAGTTTCCTCGCCTACCGCCCGGCGCGCGATCCGCGCTTCGAGAACCGCGGCGAGGAGCTGTCTTACCGAGGGCATTGGGTGCACGCTGCGTGCGCTTTGCTCCTACAGGGCCGGTTGCGCTGGGATTCCCTCCACAGCGCACCGGCTTGGGCGGGATTCGTCCTGTCGTGCCAGCTCGCGGTCGATCGGAATGGCATCACGCCGCTGCTCATCGAACAGATTTTCTTCAATCCCGAAGACGGCTATTGCGGCACGATCGATCTTTTGTGCGTTATCGAAGACTGGTTGGTTGTCCTGGACCTCAAGACCGGGGAGAAGGAGCGTTGGCATCGGTTGCAGACTGCGTTGTATCGACGTGGTGTGCTTTATCTCCCAGTCGAAGTCTATCCGTGGCGGGGGGAGGCGCACCGGCGCGCGACGCTGCATCTCAAGGAAGACGGCTCGCCGGGGCGTTTGGAATGGATGGACGATGTGCGCGACTACGAGTGGGCCCGCGCGGTCGTAAAGTCCTCGTACGCGAGGAAGGAGTTATACGGCGATGGCAGATACTAAGATCCCGGACGATGCCGCAACCGAGCGAGGGATTCAAGAAACCTACGCGACGCTTGAGCGAGCGGGCGAAGTATTGGTTAAAGGTTTGGGGCACGGAAGCGTGTTTGCAATTTTCGCATGGGACGCGCAAACGCAGGTGAGCCATCTGTGGGTACCAAATGAATCGGATCCCGAGCAAGTGAAATCCATGCTCGCCGAAGCGCTCTATTGTATAAATGAGCCTGAACGCCTGATCGGGGGTAACTAACAGAATGAAACGCATACCTGTCGAAAGTAGCGACCTCGCATCCGTGGGGTGGGAGGCAGGAACGCTAGAAGTAGAATTCCGTGCCAAGGAAACGAAGAACGGCATCAAGCCGGCGGAGATCTATCAATACTTCGACGTGCCTGAGCAGGTGTTCCGCGAACTGATGACGCTCAAAAAGCCGGGCCAGCTCTTTTACTACAAAGTCAGGAATAGGTATCGATATGAGCGCATCGGCGTCGCAGCGTGAACTGATTCCAGCCGCGGGCGAATCCCCCAAGGTCGACCTGCAGGCAAACGAGCTGATCCGGCAGGCCGAAGCACTCCGCGATCGCGCCGCGGACCCCGATATCGAGACCTACCTCGAAGCGGTCGACCTCGACACGCTCGCCAAGGACTTACGCCCGGCGGCAGTCGCATTCTGCGCCGACGTCAAGAAAACCACGCACGCGGCATGGAAGGCGGCCGTGGCTCAGGAAAACAAGATCCTGAACCCGATCGACGACACCAGGGAAATCTGCCGCAAGATTATGAAGCGGTGGACCGAACTCGAGGAGATCGCGTCCGCGCCGGCGGTCGACCCGGACGTCCAGATCGCCTTGGAAGCCGCCCGCGAGGCGGAGGTCACTCAGCTACGCGCCTCGGGACAGGAAACCGCCGCCCGGGACCTCGCTGCCCAGCCAGCACCCGTGGCCATGCGCCAAGTCTCGGCGCCGGCTGTGACGTCGACACCAGGGATCTCCTATCGCACGGTCTGGAAGGGTGAGGTCGAGGACTTCGACAAGGCGGTGCGCGCGATCGCGGCTAACCCCGCGCTTCGAATGACGCTGCTGCTCATCAACCAATCGGCGCTCGACGACGCGTTCCAACTCAGTCAGGGTCAGCTCAAGATCGACGGCATCAACGTCGTCAAGGATAAGACCCCGGTGAACCGGCGATGATTGTCACGATCGCTGATGTACGAGAGGCTATCCATCAACTTTTAGAAGACGAGTTACCGATCACTCTGATGCACCGGATCGAGGTGGATGCGACCGATCCTATGTCGGCCAAATTTATCGTCGTCATCGGCATCAGGGAGCCCGCCTCGATCGATGTTACTCCAAAACGGCTGATCGAGGACAAATCTTGAATCACGTAATTTTCGATGTAGAGGCTCGGGTAAATAAATCCCTGCTCCGCCAAGCCTTCCCGCAGCTCACCGAAGGCATCGATTTCACCCGGTTCGCGTTCGACCAAGATAAGGGCGAAACCCGCGACGCGACGGAAGAGGAGCGCGACGCTGCAGCGTACCAGGAATTCCTCGGGCGCTTCCGGCTGCCCAACGGCCGCGCGCCGATGGCTCCGCTCGCCTGCCACATACCGATCGCGATCGCATACGGCCAGGTGGACGGGAACTTCAATCTGTTGGGCATCGAAACGAAGGCCGTCGAGAACGACCTGGTTCTGGATTTCTGGCGCCGCTACGAGGCTTTCGACGGCCGCTTGGTCAGTTTCAACGGCCGAGGGTACGATCTGCCGCTCCTGGATCTCCACGCGATGAAGCTGGGCCTCTCTGCGCCGCTGCACATGGCCAAGGGGCGCGATCGCTACCGCGCGACGCGTCACATCGACCTGATGGACGCCGTGCGCATGGATATGCGCCGCGGCGGGCTCGACCTCATCATGCAATTCTTGGGAGGGCCGGCCAAAAGCGGGATCGACGGCTCGTTGGTGCAGGAATACTGGGACGCCGGGGAGCTCGAGCTCATCGCTGGTTACTGTGGCGACAACGTTCTCCGGACCTATATCCTGTTTCTTCGGTATGAGATGCTACGTGGTAATCTCGGGTTGGAACAGGTCGTTGAGCTTGAAGGTGCGGCAATGAAGGAATTCGCAACGCGATGATAGGTAAGCTGCATTTATTCAATCTGTCGCTGCGCACACGCGTCATTATCGCCTTCGTGTATGTGCTTGTCGCAATCGCTTACATTGTTTTAATCCTGAGGTGAGAAATGCAGGCGCAGCGAAATTACTACCCCAACTCCGGAGCGCTCTACAAGAACAAGCGACAGCGGCCCGGCAAGCCCGATCCCGACTACCAGGGCAACGGAGAGATCACCTGCCCGCACTGCAAGTTTACGTTCAGATTCCCGATTAGCGCGTGGGTGAAAGAGGCTGCGAACAAAGCTCTGTCGAAGTATCTGGCCGTTTCATTCTCGCGGGTGAGAAAGAAGCAATCGGGATCGCCTCAGCAGCGTGCAGATTCCGCAGCAGCGGCAGGGGCACCTCCTACAACACCCCGGTAGCGATCGCCTTGCGGACCTTCTCGGTGCGGTTGAGCCAGCCCTTCACGTTAGACCCGCCTATCATGCGATAGTACGCGTCCTGCTCCTCTAGGATCAGGTCGGGGAGCGTGTCGCGCGCCACTGACAGGGCCGCCGCCAGTGTCTTCGGTCCAAAATCACCATCAGGGGTCACGCCTATCGCGCGTTGAAATATCTTTACTTCTTCGTGGTCGATCTTAAGCGCCTCGCCCTGCCCGATGTTCACGGCGCATTGAAACAGGACGGCATCGGAAGGCTCGGGGAGTTCACTACAGCGGCAAGTATCCCAGAACTGCGAGCGATAGATGTTGGCTACTTCGACGGGGTCAAAGGGCGGATGCCATTGATAGCCAGCCGCGACCGCGAGACGTTCGGTGATGCCCGCATAGGTGGGGCCCCCCGCGTCTCCGGGGCGGTCGGTAAGCACGTAGCCGCCTTCCAAGTCCATGAGAGTGAAGTTGAGTGCCTTGGCAAATGACATCAGGGTTGCTCCGAATTGACGGACGCATACGTGATTCGGTCCATCGCGCATGTTACTTGATCAGGGTGCCTCGGATAAGTATCTTTCTGAGTCATCGGGCGGGCAGTAACCCTTTCCAAAGTTCCGCCGCACAGCCCGCCCGAATCCTTATCCTCTCAATTTGAGACCGTGACGTTATAAGTGGTTGCCGGTGGAGATGTTTCGACCGCTAGATTACAGACGTGGCAATCCGCTGTCCCGGCAGCGGAGAGAAATCCATAGAGAGCAATTAGTCCGCCTGTCCCTGTAGGATTTGTTTGCGGTGTGCAATTCACCGACATGCCTATAGTTGAACCGGCTACCGCAACAGTCCCATCTACGCAACCGACTGCTGTAGGGGCAGTAACTGACATCGTAGCCGACGCGAACGGTATCCCCTTAAGACTACCGTTGAGATATAAGCCATTCTGTACGTTAATTGTGCCTTGACCTTTCCCACCCCCACTTGGTAGTCCAAATTGAAATCCTTTGCCAGAAGTTCTCTCGTACATGGTAGAGACGGGTTGGACTATGCCAGACGAATTAAGACACCTATCTGCGCGCTCTTCTCCACCATTGACTTGATTAAAGGCAGCTCCCGTACAGAACCCCGGACCCCACTGGGTGCCATCAGAAATAGTCCAACCCCCAGTAGCCCCGTTTGACTGACCAGGCCAGAGCACTCCATTTGGAAATAACACTGTAGAGTAATCGCTCTGTATGCCAGCCGGAACTTGATCGAACTCTGAGTCCGTAATCCTGACTGTTCCGGCTCCCGTCATCGCGAAGTACATCCCATCGGGGGGAACCGTTGCGTCCGTAAACTCCGCTCCAGAAATAGAAACATTTTGACCAGCGCCTAATGCGCCTAAACCAGCACCGAAGTACTCCCTCTCAAGATGCTCATCTCGATTGTAGCCAGTAATCGATATAGGTCCGCCGTAGCCACCCAGTTCCCAAATACAGACCGCTCCGACTTGTGAGCATGAGGTAGATATACGAGTGAAGCCGGCTAAGTTGTCTGCGACTCCTATGCTCGCGTCCCAATTACTATTGATCCACGTATCTTCAAGCGCGTTGCCATTTCCATTCCACCACGAGATGTCGCTATTCAGGCTTGTCCCTCCTGGTCCAAGAACGACATCGGTAAATAAGCCGTTTTCAACATTCTGATTATTGATGTTGGCCTTACGCAGTCCGATGTGAGCAGCACTCGTATGAATATGACTTAACTGCATCCGACTTGGCGTGTGCCCAACCCCGTTCCCGTTACCTACATCGAAGCCATCAAAATCAATATAGATCGACGGGGTAGCGCCACCATCGTTGATCATTGTAAGACCGGACAGTTGTGGACTCAATGTTTGATAAAGCCCAAACATCGTCATGCCGAATTCCATCGGCACCAATTCACTTCCGCCAACACCAGTATTTGCGGTGTATTCGACACTATCATTGCCCGAGCTTTCAAATTCAGGCGTTAGAACGTTAAGAGTTTGAATACCAACGCTGTTGATATTTCCTGGATTACCAAAGATCGGATATATCGCCCTTGGAAGATATGTCTTACCGGAAGCGTCGTTGCCAGCACCAGAAGCAACACTCGTAGCTTGGATATGGGGTCCGGCATTCAAGTATCCGGTAAAGCTTCCAGTCTGAATCGTAGTGTTATAGAGATTCGTAAAAACTACCGTGGTTGAGGTCGTCGAGATGATTTTCCCGTAGAGAGTTCCGTTCGAGGCCGTAGCAGGGCACACAGTCCCGCTGTTTTGAGGATCGTAGGCCCACGGTCTATCAAAATCGAAGATGCTTAGATTCTTCGGAAAGGCTGGTGTGTGAGCATCTAAGAATGCATACAAATCACTGTTGAACGGCTCTACCTCCCCGTTATTAGAAGTATATTCCGGCGTTTTTGATTGCCGAAGCACTGGCGTACAGGCTGCTCCCGTACATCCGCAGTAACCTACGAAGCTGGCCTCAAGGGCGGCGGTTGTAGTACCCACAGCACCTGGAGTTGCGGCGACAGGATAAGCAAACGTGCTGGCCCCAGTGATAGTCACCGGACCTGTATAAACCAAATTGCCGTTAGTGGACGCTATCGTAAGAAAAGGATTTCCAACCCAACCGTGAGGACTTGAAGTAGTAGCCGTAACCAACCCACTTGCCCACGAAACTCCGCTAACTGTGATCGGAGTTCCTGTCGGCCACGAAGGCGACTGCCACAGCAACGAGTTTCCGTGATTGAGTGCTGCCGCTCCGTTGGTAATCTGTTGAACGGCAGTCGGACCCGAACAGCCATGATACTCGTCGCAGGCAAAGGTCTGTGCTCGTCTGGTCGTACCGCAAGCGGTTGGGGCATTGAACGTCACTGCCGCAGCACTTGTTGAAGTTGGTGCAACGTCGAGAATAATCGAATCCGAACCACTTATAGCGACAACCTGGAAAGTGGTCCCCGTCCCTCCTGCGCAGTGAGTTGAACCACCTACGGTCTGGCCTGCGATGTCGATGCAAGATTTAGCACCCCCCACTATGGACGGATCTTCAAAATCACTCTGGTTAGTCACTGTGCAAGTTGTGCTGCCTCCTGGGCAATACACCTTAACTATTGGCGTGGCGCAACCTGCCTTGACGCGAGCAGCGTTGGTTCCTCCGCCGGTATTATCGCCGGTAAGTTGCATCAGAATTGCGGTTGTGGTGCCGTTGGTGGTGACACTCGGAGTGTTTACCATAGGCGCAGGGCCACCCTTAGGAATTGCAAAATAAGTATTAGGGAGCCAAGTGGCAGGCACTCCGCCCGCCATAGTCAAGGTCGTTGTGCCATTCAAAGTAAGTGAGGTTCCGGTTGTACCAGTCGGTGCACCAAAAGCATCCACGCTCTTCTCATTGGCGCGCACTCCGCTAATCCCGCCTATAAATGGATTCGCAACCGTAGTATCTATAGTTGCGCCGTTCCCAGAACCTTTGAACGGACTGAAGATACCTGTGTTCGGCGTGCCGGTGCCCTCAGGCGGTGGAGATGCGAGCGCGGTTAAGATTTGTGCGGCGGTAGCACCACCAGTTAGATCTGTGAAATCAGGTTGCGCTGAAGAGGGTACGCCCGATGTCGAAATGCCGGTGAGAAAGAAATGCGCCGCGCTCGCCTTGCTCTCGGTGCCACCGAGCAAACTCGCGGAGGGATTAGGAAGGTCCGCACCAGCGATCGTGCGAAAGTTTGGCGTTCCCGAGCTTCCGTTCGGTGCCGAGTAAAACGTATTCGCCGTCTGACTTCCGAATGCCCCGCTGATGTCAGCCGCACCGAGCGTATGGCATATCGGGTCCACGCTCGCTCCCTGCCCATACGCGAAGGTGCCGCTCGCGCAATTCAACGCTGTCGGGGCGCTTGTTCCTTGCCCAATGATAAACGAATGTGCCGTCGGCGCTGCATAGCCGGCGGAAAGTCGCGCCTGCGCAAGAGTCCCGCTCGATATGTTGGATGCGTTGGTTGTGTCCGTCGTCGCGGACGCGACCAGGCTGGTGATGTCGCTCGCGTCCGGCTGCGTGCAGGTCTGGATCGCGTTGCGATTGAGCGTGCTCGCCCACTTATGCGCGGCGCACGCGCCTGTCCCGGAATAGCCATTCGCGAGTTGAGCGTCGGTCGCTGTGCCCGTGAGATCGCTGAAGTCAGGCTGGGCATTCGATACAACACCGAGCGTCGTGATGCCAGTCAGAAAGAAGTGCGCTGAATTTACTTCGCTCTCGACTCCGCCGATCGTCGTGGCCGAGGGATTCGGAAGCCGCGCTGCCGCCAAAGTTCCCGAGCTGATATTCGCCGCGTTCGTGGTATCGGTCGAACACGATGGACTCGAATCCGAGAGGTCAGCGCACGCAGGCTGCACGAGATTCGGCACGCCCAAGGTCGAGATCGAATTGATCCATTTGTGAGTCTGCGCGACGATGCTTTGAATACCGCCCAAGCTGGTACTCGAAGGATTCGGAAGGTCCGCACCTACCAGGAGGCGGAAAGCCCATGCCGTCGCACCACCACTGGCAGGGCCACCGGCGAACGTATTCGCGCTCTCGGAGTTCTTCGTAAAGGTGAATGTCCCCGCGCCGGTGATGGGTCCGCCCGACACCGCGATCTCCGGCACTGACGCAACCGACACGCCGACGCTGGTGACAGTCCCGCTGCTAGACGCCGACGATCCTTGTTGCTCGGCCGCAAACAGGAACATCTGATAGGTGCCCGCCGAGCCGTTGGTCGATAGCACGCGCCCCAGGACTTGACCGCTGGTCGGGAAAGAAGCTCCGGCGTCGTGGCAATCCCCCGCGACGCTCGGGCTGATAGCCACATAGTCGCCCGCCAAGGTCGAATTATCGAATACGCAATTGGTGAGGCCCGACATCTGAATCGTGGCCGTTCCACCGATGCCAGCGCCGGCGGTAACGATGCCCAACGCGCCAGACGTATCGCCCGCGGTTGAAATAAGGGCCGTCGAGGGATTACCGGTCACTTTGGCGAGCTTGTTGGCGGTCGTGCCGATCGCGCCGCCCGCATTGGAAATCTGGGAGAAATACGCGGGCGCTCCATAGACGGTGCCGCTTCCACCATTGGCGTTCGGCAGGGTTCCGGTTACCGAGTTGGACAAATTGACGCTCGAGCACGTCAACGTTCCCGTGGTGTCGATCGCGCTCGCGAACTGATTTACGCAGGTCGTGCCGGGGAGAATTCCCGACCATCGTTCCCACGAACCTGTTCCAGCGATATTCGCATTGTGAAGATTTAGCGGTTGCGGGCTGGTGACGGCATAAGTGCCCGACGCACCATCGATGGTATCTCCAGCGTGAGGAACGATGTTGCAGGCCGCACTCGCTGGAAGTTGGTTCTTGACCGTCAGGACGTTCCCGGTGGGGTTCCCGACATCGGAGGTCACTAACAGATTGATAGTTACGGCCCCCGTGTTTGGCAGGCAGTCTATATAGGAGTCGGTGCTAAGCTGCGTGTAGGGGGACATCGCCGTCGTCACCAAGACGGTCGTGCGGTGCCACTGATGGGTGATGTTCGCGCCTGCCGGCCCGGTGGTGTCTCCTGCGAGACTGCCGAGGGCACTTGCCCCGGTCTGTTTGACCCACGCGTTTCCAGTGTAGAGCAACAGGCTGTCGGTCGCCGAGTCGAAGCACCACGTCTGATCGTTGACAGGAGCCGTCACTGCGTCCGGACCGCTCTGGCAGTTGTTCCGACGGAAGATGCCCACGTCCGCGCGCGCGCTGCTGGCCAGCATCAGCAGCATCACGACCGCGAAGAGTATCCTCGTGCCCAGCTTAGTGCGATCCATTCGGCACCTCGTAGCCACCCACCCATGCAGTCAAGGCGGGACTCCCGGTTCCAGTATTCCACAGATACAAAAACGCTTGCCCCACATTAGGTATGTCGATCTGCGCGCTTAGCTCCGAAACCACCGAAACAACCTCCCTGAAGGCGAAGCGGAAGAACTCATTGCCGCTTGAGATTCGAATCGAAGCCCAAACGTCGATGCCGGAGCCGGGGGCGGCGGCGCCGAACAGATTCAGCGTGGCTCTCAGCGCTATCGCTGGAACCTGAGAGCTGATCGACTCGCTGGTTTCGGTGGTCGCCGTCCCGGCTACAAGAGGTGTCGTCTGTTGCGCATCATAGTAGATCTTCGAACCGCGCAATCGCTGCGCCGTGAAGAACCCGGTCCCTCCGAGCCGGAAAGTCCCGAGAAACGTCCATGCCGAGTAAGTTCCCGGCAAGGTCGGACCGGTCGGCGGAGCCGTGTTGCTCAGGAGCAGCGCGGGGGTGTTCGCATTTCCGCCGATCGCGTACAGATGCACGAAAGTATTCGCGCTGAAATTCCCGGCTTGATCTCGGCCGTTGGCCTGCGATCCGGACTGCGAGCCATTGATTATGACATTCGCGGCGAAGGCCGTGATTAAGATCGCCAATCCCGTTCCAGGAACCCGCAAGATCAACTGGTCGGCGGTGATATCAAAGGTAGTCGTCGGATTGCTTCCATCGGGGTCGCCGCGAAGGTTCAGCGCGCCCGCCAAGGCGTTTGGCGTCGGAAGCGTCGCCCATGCGGCCGCGCTCGAGCTAGAAGCCTGAATAACCTTTCCTGCCGCTGCGGCCGTCGCCGGATCAACTGTCACGCCTCCGCCGCCAGCGCCATCGGGGACTTTGATAATACCAGGGTTCGGAAACGAGCCATTCAAGGCACCGCCGGCCGCGCCCGTAGGGGCGGCGCCAGCCACCGTCACCGCGATTGTCCAGACTGCGGTCGACGCCGTTCCGCTGGCGGTGCAAACGTAAAGACTGCCGGATCCCGTCGACCAATAGAGATCGTTTGTGTTGCCCGCGACATTCCCTGAAGGTGTCGCAGCTCCCACTCTGATAACGGGGATCACGGCCCCACCGACTGTGTTCGTCACCGGCAGATTGGCCAGCGGAAGAATTCCTTGGACTTCTTGAGGATTTCCGCCAGCAGCCGCGAGGCGCACCTGCGGAGCCTGCCCGGCCAGACCTCCATGATGAGAGTTGAGTAAGCCTGCCAAAAACGGAGCCTGTGGATAATTGTTCGGTACACCCGTACCGACGCTCGGGCCCGCGACCAAAATCTCACCCTGACTGATCTGGGTTTGCCCGAAGGTCAGATCAATCAAGAATAGAGGCACATAGTTGGTATCGGGATTCGGGGGTGCTTCCGATCCGGTCGCTGCGGGAGCCCCATAATTGATCTGAAATTGGACTATCGCGAACCGCTCGGTATTGAGCACGCCGCCCGATCCGCCTTGTCCCTGAAGGGGCTGTGCCGGGTTTTGAGAATTGTAGAAGGGCAATACGCCGCCCGAAGGATCCCCGACGCGAACGCCGTCGTTGAAAACTACAGTCGCTTCGATTAGCGCGTAGCGATTCTGCCCGGCGCCAAGACCTGATGTGCTCAGCAGCAAAGCCGTCTGTGCGGCGAGAATACCCTGCACCATCGCGATATCCGCCGACGCGGGCAGCGCGCCCGCGGCGGTCGGATCGACGGTTGTGAGAAGATACAAAGACCCCGGCGCGATGTTGATGCTCAGGCTTTCCGGCGATTGCTGCGTCGCTGCGAGTCCGGCGGCTACGGACGTAGAACCGCCGAGCAAGTCCTCGGTTAGTTGAGCGAGGGCTTCGAGTGCGTCGCGCCACGCCGAGGCTATGTCGAAAGTTCGTATGATCTCGCCGGTATATATTAAGGGTCGGTTCACTAGACTCCCTCCACCACTGCCCAAAAAAGTGTGCCCACTCCGGTCGAAGGCGCCGGATCGCTAAACGCTACCACAAAACTGCCGTTGTTTTTCTGGGTAATCGCCACTTCCGTATTCCAAGTCGGGATGGTCATCACCGCATACGCAGCGCCAGCGGGTATCCCGGTGATCGGCACTGTGGCTGTCACGCCCTCCGCTGGAATGATGGTGCGTCCGGTTATAATTGGCCCGCCCGCGGGCAGCGGCACGACGTAAAGATTGCCTGGACCTGGTGCCGAGAGACTTATTCCTACTGTCACCGAGCCGGTCAATACGGCCAAGGTGTCGATCCAACACCGAGTATTGAAAAGAGCGGTGATCAGCGGGAGCAAAGCGGGCACCTGGTTGCTCACAACACCCGACTGCCATGGCGACCCCGGCCCTGTCGGAATGATTAGTTCGACGCGTGTCTGGCCTTGGTTGACCGGTACAACAAAGCTACGATCGAATCCGAGAGCGAGCCAACCCAATTGCCCCGCAGCGGGAGCGACATCCGAGAATGCAACGGTGAAGTTCACGCCCTCTCTCACGATCCACGTCGACGTCATCCAGGATGGGGTCTCAAGCAGGATCGTGAACTTTCCGTTCAGATTTCGTAATAGGAAGGTGCTGCCCGTGCCTACTTGCCCGGCGAGCACGGCCCCTTGCAAAAACGCTATGACGCCCAGCGCAGTGCTACCAAGAAGCCCGGAGGGGACAGCGGCCCAATTGCGCAGCCAAACCAGCGTTCCCTCGGCCTTGAAGGCGGCAATGAGGGCTGCCACCTCGGCTTCGAATGTCGGGCTCAGTTCTTGAGTGAAATCAAAGTACGCCGAGGTCGGAACGTCGAAGGCCGCCCCGTCGTCGAAGCCCCATATCGCTTGCGCGCCAGTGATCGAAAACAGGGGCACGTTCAGCTCGATCATTCCTTGATAGGGCAACTCATCGCCATATCGCGCTGGGGCATTCGCGTAGTCGGTATCGAAGAATGATAGCTCGTCGTAGGCCGAAGTATCGCCGGGGTTCCACGGCTCAGTCATCCGGGGAATCTGTCCGGTCAGCTTTGCGATCGCGTTTGAGATCGCCGGCCTGGTAACGCGCGGGACCAAGAGAGCCGCAAGGATGCGCGCGCGGTACGAGACATCGTTCTCCGTCGGCATCCGCGGAAAAGTGGCACCAAAGAAGTCTTGCGCGAGGGTATCGAGTCCCACTCCCGTCGCCGTGGATATCCTGGTGAGGTCCCGCGCGAACTGAATTGTCGGCGCGCCCGCAATTTTCGGATTGGCACCAAGTTGGTCCGCGAGTCCCCCAGCGAGAGACTGATATAGAGCCCAGAGCTTGCCGCCGGGGCCGCGCGCGTCATCACCCGCCCAACCTTCAGGGAAGAGGCTGAGAAACTGATTGAGCAGGTCGCTCTGCGCTAACTGTGGGATCTCAGGCATGTTTGTTAGAAAGTGCTCACCGTCAAATTCCCGGATGTGAGCCTGATCAGCGATACCTGATTCACCACCAAGTCGCTATCGAGGCCATTGATTAGGACGCCCTCGCTGTTCACGTTCGCGACGTTCGGGTCCGCATCCTCGGCTACCAGTATCAGCCGACTTAAATTGAGAGATTGGCCGATCGTTAGCGAATTCACATAGTCCAAGATCGCGGTTGCCACTGCCTGCGTAACAAGGCCGACGTTGGCTCCTGCAGCGACGTGGATCGGCAGCGCCACGGTAGGGCTGATCAGCGTCGGCCCGATGACCGCAAACTCAATAGTAAAGGCGCGCACCACGTCGATCGCGTTGTAGAGCGCGGTTTGCAGCGCGAGCGGCAAAGTGCCGCTGCCGTCCTCGACCACCGCCGTAAAAAAGCCTGGCTCCGGATTGCCGGTGGTATTCGTATTATCGAGCAGGGCCACATCGAGTCCTTGCTGGGTCGACGCGATCGCGAAGAGAATGGCCGCCTCGGTTGCCTCCGAAAACGCCGCGATAAAGAGAACGAACCTGGCCTTGAGTTGCGCGTCGGTCTCCTGGTCCTTGCCGTTCTGGATGGGCGAAGGATTAGTGACCGTGTCGACGCCGCTTCCGGCCTGCGCGAGCTGCGTGAGGATTGAGGCTTGGACGTTCTGGGAAGATCCGGGAAGGACCGCCTGAGCGGTCGCTGTTATCGAAGTCTGTCCGGGCTGAAAGACATACGCTTGGAGCGAGGCATTGTAGGCAGGCTGCGTTAGATCGGCCACAAGTTGATATTGGAATACGCCGCCTTGGCTCTGAACAACCGTCCCCACCGCGACCGGGGTCACGCCGATGCTCGGCGACAACAGGCCGAGTGTGACGGATCCGCTCGCGAGGGTCGCCGGCAACCGAGGCATCCCGAAGTCGCCGACGAAGCTATCGCAGTCCGACCCCACGCTGGTCGACAGGCGTGCCATCGCTTGGATGGCCTGCAGCAAGAACTCGAAGTAAACGAACTGCGTCGCGAAGGTTTCGAATAGCGCCTTCGCCACGCTCCCCGACTTCAGATTCGGCGTCGTGCCCGTAGCGCCGCCCCATCGATTGCTCAAATCGGCGACGAGTTGATCGAAGCTCTTGAATTGAAGATTTGCGGTCGATGGAAGTCCTGCGCCCATCAGGTCACCTGCAATGCGATCGTACCGACGGTCTGATTCTGCAGCGGCACGGAGATTATGACCAATAGGGTTCGGACGTCGGGGCGTATCAGCCGAATGCCCGGCGGGACGTTAGAATTCACCGCCACGTCCACCATCACCGCTGCGAAAACCGCCTGCAACAGTTGCGATCGATATGCGGCGCCGATGGGCTGGTCGACTAAGACCCGAAAATTGCGGCCGTAACTCGTGTCATAAATATATTCAGGTTGAACGGGAGACCCGTCAGGCAAAATAGACTGCGAGTTAGTACAGAGGTCGCGGAGAATCCTTTGCCTGGTTTCATCCCAACCCACGGCAGTTTGCATCCCGCCATTCTGGTCGAGCACTAGATCCGCTCCGTAGTCTAAAAAAAGATCCATCAGCCAAGCACGTTCCCGTTTGCTTTAATCGTGTTCGTAGGAGCGACCAGTTGAATTCCGATCGTAGAACTCACCACCATCGGGCCAACCAGCGGAATGTTGATGACACCCGATAGCGTGATGATGGTCCAACCTAGTAGGTGATTGAAGGTCATCACCATACCGAGAGTCGTGAGAGTTATAATACCCTCTTCATTGATCTCTACGTTGCCGAAAGTGTTCTCGATCGCGACCGCGCCATCGCTCGTACCTATGACGAAGCATTTGCTGTTCTGGACCGAGTAGCTTCCGTCGTTACTCAGTTGGACCGATGCCGGCGAGGCTCCTCCGCCCCCACCGCCCTCGCCAGGGCCCGTAACGCTATAGCCTGTCGGCGTCGCGCTAACTTGAGCGCCTCCCGGCAAGAGGAAACTCAGGTTCCCTTGAGCGTCGAGTGTCTCCTTGATGGTGTTGCCCATCGGGTCTTTCTGAAATGTCCGTGCCGCCGAACCGTCTTTGAAATAGTAGATGTAGCTGCCTGCCTTTGACTTCAGGGCGAATTCGCCGGCAACCATGTTCGGGAACGGCGCGCGATGCTTATCGGTGTAGCGAAGCGCCACGATCGTCGCGGCGCCGTCCTGCTCGTTGAGTTGGATTTCGCACGGAGTTCCGGTCGGCGTGGTCGTCTGGATTCCTGATGCGTCGGCCTCGGGCGCAAACTGCGCGCCCCATCCGTTTCCGACCATATGGCTCCCTAGGGGTATCCATCCGGTAACGACCCCCGGCGAGCTTTCGTCGACCGCGAGCGTCGGGATCTGGACTTTGACGCAATGGTTCTTCGCGTCATAAGCAACGATGTGACCGTAGAAGGTCATCCGCCTGTCACCTTGCTGGCGCGCGGCGGCGTGCACAAGCAGATGCAGGACTTCATCGTAAGATTGAAACATTTATTCTATTTCTCTGGTTTATCCGGCGGATGTACGCCAGACTTAGCCGCTGCCGCAATTGTCGCATCTTCGTCTGCCTTGCGAGACTGTTCCTCGATTGCGCCTATATGTCTGCCTTCTGCAGTGGCCGCCCGCTCGCGAGCATCACCTAGCGCGGTCGCAGCAACAGCGGTCTTCTCGGCGGCGTCTTGTGCGCGATCATCCGCGTGTTGAGTCCCCGCGTCCCATCCTGTTCGTAGCGCCACGCTTTCTTTGGCGCGTATCAACTCTTCCATCTTGCCATCTACGTGGGTAGTGATGGCATTTAGCCGCCGATTCAAATAAGCCCCGAAGGTAACGATGATCAACCCTGAGACTGTGGAAGAGACCACCGCACCGATTCCCGCAGCGATAGCGGTGTTCCAATCGAAGGCAGGTGCGGCAAGCGCAGAGACGGCACTGCCGACCGCTCCGCTCGCAGCAATGGTCAGAACCTTCGAGGTAGTCAGATATGGGGCGACCACTGGCATCATCACCTTTAACCCTCACCTCCCGTTACCAAGATCGGATCCTCGGTCCCCGAACTCGGACTCGCAGGAAGAAAATGCGCCTTCCAATCGGTTACGAATCCCGCCTCGTTCTTACCACGCGGCGCCATCTGGAAGCGATGCGCCACGCTGACCAGCGAAAGCTGCTGCCCCGCGAAGCCTTGGAGATCTCCGGCGTTCGCCTCGACAAGCTGAATCGAGTCCTGAAGATTCAGAGTCACCAAGCCATCGACCTCGCCCGACGCGACGAACAGCTTGCGCGCAATGTCGTAATAGATGCGTTCGGCAAGCCCCTGGACCTGCTGGAGCGTCTTGCCTTGTGGATAAAAAATGTAGAGTGGCCGTCCGTCGAGCTTGCTCGAGATCGCGGATCGCAACCGCTGTGCGGCAGATCCCTTGTAGACCCCGGCCTTCACCTTGCGAACAGTGTCAATGGTGATCTCCTGATTAATTACCATGATTCGTTCTGAGTAGACTTCTTCGGTCGCGGCGTGCTGACTCATCACCAGGATCTGAAAGGTCATGTTCCGCCGCGGCTGGTACTCCATGTGAAGATTCATCACGGGGATACCCGCGCTAGGGTCATTCATCTTCCAAGTAAATTTGTGCGGCTTGCCGGGGACCGCAGGACCGAAGAACAGATCGTTATCGAGTCCGGCGAAGACTTCCCATCCTACTGACCGGGCAAGGAAAACCAACAAGTCCCACTTTGGCCGTGGCAGAGGTAGGCTCACCGCGTCGATCTTATAGAGGTCGCCCGCCAATGGCTGGGTCCTATCGACCGTTACTTTTGGAGTGAGACCGTAGTCGCCAGCCAACTTGATCGCAATTTCGTACGGACGCTTGTTCTGATATTCGTCCGCCTTGAGCACGACGCGATCGTCGAAAAGCCGCGCCGCCTGATCTCGGCCACGGATCGTGACGGTGTCTCCTTGGAAGTCGAAATCGGCATCGTCCATATCGCCGGTCCAGAGCTTGGTGAAGTTGTTGCCCCCATCCGTGCTGATCGATATTACGATCGGGAGACTGGCGCCGAGTTGGCCTCCGACCGCCGCCTGATTCGCTTTGAGTATGTTGAGACTGTTCGTCTTCAATTGCTCCACGTCGGTTGTGAACGCACAGGTCCCGATTGCCCCATAGCTTCCGCGCTGCGTTCGAAAACTGGATACCGGGATCGTCCTCCCCGCGATCACAACCTGTGGAACGATTTTAGGCATTCTGTTTTTTTTGGCCACAAGCTATGGCCAGAATTTCATTATCTAGAAGGAGATCCGCTGCGATTGTGATTATCTTGTCGATGTTCTCACTTCCGAAGTCGGCAGCGTTTATTCGCGATTCGATCACTGCCTTGGCTTCAGGATGCCACTTCGCCAATTCCGTATATTTAGTGTCTTCCGGCATTGCCATGCTCCTTTCATCCTCCCCCGCTCACCGCTTGGGGAATGTTGAGATGTACGAACACCCCCTTGGGCATCGTCTCCAAGAGACCGTTCGCCGCTGCGATCGCTGGCCATTGCTTCTGATCCCCAAGCTGCTCGGCCGCCAACGCCGGCAGATTCGGATTGATGCGATTGATTTGAGTCTTGATCGGCGGGGCCACCGGGTAGAGTTGCGCCAGGAGCAGAAGTTTAGAAAGCACGTCTCCGACCAGCGCGGCATCCGCCGGGTTAGGACTCTTCGCTTGTGCGAACACGGCGCTATCAGATCCCGTCACAGCGTCGATCGCATTCGATACCAACGATGGATCTGCTGCCAATCCAGCGGAACCAATCGACGCGATTACTAAGCTGATCTCGCTGAGTACGTCAGCCGAGAGTCCGGTCGTGTTGCCGACGAACGTGCTCAGACTGTTCATCAGTTCGGTGAGCAAGCTCTGAGAGCCCTGGGCGGCAATCACTTGGTTGGTGTTCGTCAGGTCGATGAACGGTTCGAATTCGGCCTCGTATTCGATCAACCATTGATGGCGCACCCGGCCTTTGAATCGAATCAGTAAGCCCTGCCACTGCCACGGACCATAGTTGAGGAAGAGCAAAGTTCCAGCGGCATTGATGCGTAGACGGTCCATGGATGCCGCGCGCGCGAAAGCCTGACCGCCTATCAGGGTCCCCTTCCACTTGAGCGTCTCGGGAAAGGCCCCCATCTGCTGGAGTGTCCTGACACCGCCGGGGAAGTCGTGGCCGGCGAACATCTGGGTGCCTCCCAAACCATCGAACTCTTCCGGGATCTCCATCCCGACGTTGCCGCGGAGATTGCTCCCGTCGCCGAATACGATCTCGGGGTTGGCGGTCGACGTCCCGATGAAGAAGTCGAGCGGTTGGGGTCCACCGAAAAGAAGGCGCGCCGCATTTCCGATGACGGCCGTCCCTAAGTTCGTCAGTATGGGTATCGCGCCCATTTAGATCGACGCCGCTCCATGAGCGAATGTAGATTCGGTAACGCCCCCGCCGCTGCCGAACGAGAGCAGCGCCGCGTGCAGCTCGCGCCGGAGCTTCTCGATCGTCGAGTCGCCGGCGATGTCGCCGTGAACTTCGATATGGATCGCGCCAGGTGCGATCGTGACGCCACCTGTTGCCATCGCGGGCTCGATGCCGCCACCGAACGGCCGACCGAAATATGCCGACGGACTCTTATGCGCTGGCACCGGCGCCGGTGTGCCAAACGGATGAATTCGCTTCCGCCACTCTTCGTATTCAGGGCTGTCTTTGAAGGCACCGGGAATAGGCGTCGATGGCCCAACCATACGGCGCCACCATTCACTCATCGTCTTCGGACGATCCTTCTCGGCGTCACGATGCAGCTTAGCAAGCGGATCGTCGGGACCTCCTAGACCGGTCCACTTGGTTATCATCCAGGCGATGAACCCCGCCGCGATTGCGCCACCGATTATGAGAGCCGTTGGTCCTGTAAGCGCCGTTACGATCGCGCCAGCGATCGACCCGAAACCTCCTATCCCCGCTATGATCCGGAGCGCACGGCCAACTGCCAAAAGGGAAATCGCTACTCCGCCGGCGAGTGTAAGTCCGGAGATGGCGGCCGCCAACTCTGTTAGCCGCTTCGTAGCAACCGGATGCGCCTCGATCCAAATCCGAAACTTTTCGACGACGCTGTCGATGCTCACCACCCACCGCGTAAGGATGGGTAGCAGCGTTGTCCCGATCTCGATCGATACATTGTGAATATCGGTCGTGAGCTGGGCCCAACGACCGGGCAGGGTGTCGAGAAACTTCTGCTGCTGCTCGGCGATGCTGGCGCCGCCCTCGATGGACTTGACGAGATTCTGCATCGCAGTGACGGTGCCGGGCGCGGACACTGTCGCAGCAAAACGCATCCCGGTCTGCCCACCGATGAACTTCTCGAACATATCTACTAACGCGCCGGGGTTTTGCACCTGTCCTGCCAGCACTCCCTTGATCATCGGCGCATTCATAATCGTGGTGACCTGACGGAGAGTCATGTGCGCATGACTCATCTCCTGGACCATTCGCCGTACCATCTGCTGCTGACCTTGGAGTGTCCGGGCCTGATTGAATGCCGCCTGTGCTGTCTGTACCTCCTTCCAAATATCGAGGGCGCCGCTTGCCATCGCCGGGGATTTTCCGGTCGCAGGATCGAGAAATCCGAGCGCTGCTCGACCGAGTTGATTCTGAATGAATCCAAAACCCGTCAGAGTTGTACCTACGCCAGCGGCACCCATTAGGAAATTGAGCATCGCCGCGCCAGAAGCCGGACCTCTGGCGCCCGAACCTCTGCCGCCGACGATCTGCTGCGCCAGCGCGGACAGTTCAACCATTTTGATTCCGCCGCGGACCTGGAACTCCTCTGTTTGTTGCGGAGTGAGATTACCCGGAGGAATCCCCATAAGCTGCGCTGGACGGAGATAGCCGAGCTGTGTGATGAGTCCCTGCGCTCCTCCTGGTATGAGTTGCGCGGCGTTGACCAGCACGTTACTCAGCCGCGCCAGCCCTTTCGGATCGTAGACCCCCAAGGTATGCGCGAATTCGCCCAGGACTTGTCCGGTTTGCTGCGGCGACACGCCGCCCTTGCTGACTCTGAATAAGATTTCCGCAGCGGCGCTGAATTGCGGCAGCAACTTGCTGATGTTCTCGAAGTTAATACCGACATTCTTCATGCCGAGCGCTACGTCTTGGATGTTTTCCGCGGAGAACATCGTGCGGTGCGAGATCTCGAATAGCTCGTTTTTGAATAGGCGCGCCTGATCGGTCGAGAGCTTGAACATATTCGCGACGCGCACCATGTTGATCTGGAATTCGGCAGCGTCCTTGACTGCCTTTCCGATCAGCCCAAGTCCAGCGCCGCCGATCATGGTCATACCCATCCCGATCCGCATCGAAGTCTGAATGCCGGCGAGCTCGGCGCGCAAAGCTCTGCTCGCCCCGGTTGCGCTCGCGATCGAGCGGGTGATTCCCATCAACCCGCGACTTGCCTGATCCAGCAGGAAAATCGAGATACCGACCTTAAATCCGGAGAAACCAGCCATCTAAAATCGACTCCTCATGCCCATCCCGCGCGCGAATCCGCGGAAGCTCGCGCGCGAAGTATTCACGTATTCGCGACCAGTGCCGAAATTAGACAGTTGAGCCGAGGTGTAGAGCGTTCTGATTCCTATGCCGGTGATGCCCGCGACGGCGAATTCGCCGATGCGCGCGAGCATGACCTCTTCGACGATCTCTTCTGCTGCTGGCCGAAAGGTTGGTCGCGGCGGTTCGTTCACGGTCCCGAACTCCGCGTAGAAAAGGCCGTCGCTGTTACTGCCGATCGTGACCGCGAGATCGTTGCGATGAACGACATACTCGATTTCGTCGCGCGATTTCCCGGTTGCCATGAGCGGATCTTCGCCGCTGCGCCGCCCGGTCTGACCGAGAGCTATCTTTCCGGGGTTCGGTCCCCATCCATGCAGGGTCGTATCGGCGAGCGGAGCCCAGCCGGGGTAGCCGTGGCTCGGACCTTGGGAGACGCCTATCTTCTCTTGGATGCGTTCTTTGACGGCGGCGCCGCATTCATCGAGCGCCGCGTGCATGGCGAGCAAGTAGCCGGGTATGACCGCAAATTCCCAGAACGCGCCGAAGGCTTCAAAACTATCGAAGTCGCGCATCGCCTACTCCCGCCCAGCCACGCGCGGATCTCGTCCCGGCTGCTGCGGCTCGCTGATTTCGCCGGTTTCCCAGTTGACACGCATCCCGTCCATCTCCGCTGCCACGTAAAGAAATGCCTGCCGTTCACTGGGATGCATCCTCACGGCATCGTAATAACTGAGGCCGTGCTTAACCGCCGCCACGATCTCGCGGACGTCATCCGACGACCCCATTTTTTTTTAGGACCGTGAGTTCGGTCATCTGCGGCCAGTATCGAGCGAACTCCATCGATACAAGATCTAGGTTGCGATCACCTATCACGTTCGAGAGATTCTGCAACTCGGCCATATTGGTCGGGCGTCTGACCGGCTGCCCATCGATCTCGGCGACGTACATGAGGGCCTTCGCATAGCCAACTGAGAGTGGGTTGCTCGACTCTTGGGGTCCGAGAATTCGACCGAGGATGAAGCCGACGGCGACCTCGGGTTGGGCTAGGGTCAACGTCCGACCGTCGGGAAGTTGGAGCTGCACAAACGGTCGCTCCCCTGTTGCGTTCGGAATGAAAGCCGCGCCGTTCTGTGAGTCGGGGCGTTCGAACCCGCCTCCGGCTGCCTTGCGCAACGTATCGGCAACAGCGTCCGATTGGGCTTGTGCGTCCTGGAAGTTCGGCTGCCTCGACGCGCGCGCGGGATCTACCTCGCGCACTTGGCGCCGGATAGGTCCGGGTCCAGATGCTTCCTCTGGCGGTTTGGTCTCTTCAGGCATGTGTCTCTCTCCCTGTCGTAAGTATGCCTTAATTAAGGCTTAGTTATGCCATTCTTATCCCGCCGCGATCGGAAGCAGCGCCGCGTACCCGGCCGTCAGCACCATCCGCTGGAAATTAAACTCGATCCGCTGATCGACTTCCTTGTCCGCGCGGAAGTTGCCGCCCTGATGCCGACTCAGAACACCGGCGGTGAACATATACTGATCCACCGTCGAGTCGCGATTCAGCACGGTGGCCAGCATGTTGAAGTGATTGAGGTGGCCGTTGTCGAAGTAATCTTTCTCGGTCGCCGCCAAGATCGCGGTCAGGGCGCCGTTGACTCGGGTGAACATCGCGTGCCCGCGCCAACCCATGTAGACCACGTTGTACAGCGGCTTTCCGCCGTTCGTAATCGGCACGACGCGAATGACTTGGTCTTCCTGATCGAACTGGAATTCCATCAGGTGGCCCAGCAACGCCGCCGGCAGCACGACGCCACTCTCGACGTGCTGCAGCGTCATCGAAACGTCCGTGCCCAGGTTGTAACCGTTAAGTTGGAATCCCACGTTTGTTCTCCTAGACCGAGAGTCCCTGTCCCGCCAGCGCTTGCGACTGGCTGTTACCCTGCGTGACCACCGTCGTACCGCCCTGAAGCGAACCGATCAGGAATCGGATGTTACTCAGGTAAACCACTCTCCAGGCGATGGAAGAGTAGCGCGCGGCGATCTGGGCCGGCGTATTGTTTGTCAGATCGCAGACGACCAGGTAGCCAGGTCCTCCATTCATATCCTGCGTATCGATCATCCCGAGGTCTTGGAGGGACTGGAGCTCGGCATTCGAAATCGTCTTCATCGCATCGCGGGTAGGATCCTTCGGCGATTGACTCTGCGGCTGATCGACGAACTGGCCAAGGATGCGGTTCATCAACTGCGCCAGCATATTCGTCATCCGGGTGTACGCAACGTCATCAGCCGGCGGCACGGGATTTCCGTTCTGCCCATGACGGATGCCCCACTGTTGTCCCGCCGGAATGGGGTTCGTTACGAACAGGATGCCGGCCGACTCTAGGAGCCCAATCTCAGCGTTCGAATAAGGAATGTTCCCGCTGTACGGACTGTTCCGCTCGGTCCCGATAATCCCGAAGACTTGCTTGTTTCCGGGCGAGACGTATGGCGGCAGAGTCGCGGTGCGGCCGAGAATCGTGGAATAGGGCGGCACGAGCCGGACCTGCTGGTTCACCGGGTCGTACCAATAGATCCAGTCCTTCAACCAAAGCATCTCGAAGTCGAGGATGCCGTAGCCCTGCTTCGCGGTGACCGCCGCTTGGCTCGAGGTTCCGGTCGGGAAGGCGAACGCCATCGCAACGCCCTCGCTGTCGGCGAAGCCCTGAAGATTCGAGACGATCGTCCCATCCGTCATGCCGGCGAGGTAAGCCATGCTTGGCGCGGGATTGAGGCTGCGCAACGCATACAGACCAGTTTTCGGAAGCGATGCGTCGCTGCCGAGCAAAGCGGCCGTGTTCACACCGGCGCGCCCGTCGGCGCCGTTTGCGAGAGGCGTCGAGCCGGCCACCGGAGCGTGGGTATTGGCCACCATGTAGTCGTAATCCGCCGCCATCGTGGTAGCGGTTATCGGAGCGACCGAGTAGGTCAGCGCGACTTGCTTGGTCACATAGTTGACAGTTCCGGTCCCGCCGACGCCCTGTAGCGTGCCGTTGCCCTCAGAGTCAGCGAAGATCACTCCGTGACTATCGGTCAGAATGAGAGTTCCCTGCTGCACGGGACCATTCGCGAGAGTGAAGGTGAACTGCGTATGCGTTCCGTCTGGCGCCGGCGAAAGGGTGGGCGCCTCCGTGGGAACCTCCGTCGGCGTTCCTGGAATGAAGCGCGCGAATTGAGAAGGCGGCCGGATACCGGACTGGCCCAGCGCGAGCGCATTCGCGAGGTTCTGCCAAAAGCTTCCCGCTGAGTTCGGGATGTTCGGGAACAGCTCCGCCGGCACGCCGGGGAAACCGCCGATAACGACGTTGAAGGTATTGGCCAAGGCTCCCGGAGAGATCGTCAACGAGAGTTGGTCGCCTGCGATACCGCTGTAGAGCGCCTCGACAACGCCGCCGGCCACCGGAGTACCCTCGCCGTCCATGACTGATCCGAATGCCGGGGCGTCAGTACCATCGCTGATACGCGAGGCCCAAACTTGGAGCTGCGCCTGGGATGGCGCCTGCTGGAAGAGCATCACGATTTCAGTCGCCAAATCGTGCAGGTCGATCGTTCCGCTGCCCCAGACCGGGATGGGTCCGAAGTTTCGAGCACCGTCGCCCGGAGTCCCGAGTAACGTCGGCGCGTTGAGCGGTCCCCACGACGCGGTTCCCACTACTCCGACGACGTCGACCGGCACGCCCACAACCGACGCAGGCGGCGGAATAATCTGAATGTAGAGATCGTCGGCCTGCAGACCAGCCGCGTTGAAGCTCCCACCATTAACAATGATCTGACCCATCGCGCCTTACGCTCCTTGTTCCACGGTGAGATTTGGCCGCGGCGATAGAATGTCGTACGCAATTTGCTCGGCGGTGATTCCGTATTCGGCGTTGAGCAGGATGTCGCGGCGATAGAGAGCGCGTCCTGCGTCCTGATCGTTGAGCACGTCTCCGAACGGAATGACACGCACCCACTCGCCGTCATCGTCCTGCAAACCGAAGTTCGCATAGAGCTGGGCGAGGTCGCCCATGATGGCTTTCCCGAGGATCATGCGAGCGGCACTGCTGTTCGTGTAGACGATGATCTGCAGCTCGCGCAGAAACCGCGCGTTCTCGACTTTTTGGAACCGGATGTTTCCGACCGCGACCGCAAGCTGAATCGGCTGCGCGCCGGTCCCTTCAAGCGTGACAACCGCGCCGGTGGCGTTGGCCGTCATCCACTCCGGCAGGAACGAGTCTGCATTGATGGCCGCCGCGAGCTTCGCGGCAAGGGTCGCCGGCGTATCCTGCGGTCCCGCGATCGCGCTCACACCGCCATTGACAGACGGGCCGCCGCGAAGGAACGCGGTCAACGCGACGGCATCGTTCTGATTGACGACGCCGCTGAGCGTGATGGTTTGCTCGCCATCGACGGCAAGCGGGCTGCCGCTGAGTTCGACCGTGACCCCCGTGGAATGCGGCTTCTCGACTGCGACGAACGGCATCCAGCGCGTCACGTTCGCCGCTGGCCTGCGATCAAAGATCGTGATGGAGACACTACCCTTGGAAGCGACCTGCTGTAGCAGGAACGACTCCGTGGGATAGCCCTCGCCAAACACGATAGGCGCCGTGAATGCAGGCGACAGAGCACCGATCGCTCTTTGCAATTCGGTGGTTAGCAGCGTCATGACCTCATCAACGTCCATCTGCCAAATCTTCCAACTCGACCATATCGACTGTTTGACCAGCGAACTTGTGGTGACAATCAGGCTGATATTTAATTTTCCCGTCTGTCACAAAAAGATGACATCGGCTTGCCGGATCGCTCTGATTGCAGAGCAGGGACGGCGTGAAGGTCGGCTTGTCCATCGAACCGCTGAAGGTCCAACGCGGCACTTCGAACGAGTGGCAGTTCCCACAGCCGGGGCAATAAAAAACGTAGAACGCCCGCCCTTGGCCTACTTCGTCTTTTCTAAGCTTCGCCATCAGTTCTGCCCTATGCGCTCACATACCAACTGGTTACCGACCAACCCGGACTCCTGACCGAACGGATGAATCACGATGTACCGGGAGCCGTTTTGGAGAATGTCAGCATAGTCCTCTACCGGCGCGTCCGCGTCGAGACTTGCGATGATGTCCCCCTCAAGAAACTGAAACCCCTTCAGCGCCGGTACGAATATGAACCAGCGGGTGAGCGGCGTCGACGACGGCAATCCATGGATGAGTTCCCCATGGAAGCGCTCGTTGGCTGAGACGCCCATCGGTATCAGCGCGTTGGCCGCGCCCGGCGCCGCGAGAGCCCAACTGCCATTCGACAGCAGGAGAGGCTGCGCGGAGTTGATATCCGGCGACCAGTAGCCATTCGCGTCCGGAGCACCCGTCGGACGGAATACGATGCCGAGTCGGTTCACGCGCGCGCCGATGTTCTTTCGAATAGGCGCATGAAACGCCAGGCAGATCCCGTTGAACTGCGGAGTCGGGAAAGGAGTGATGTCACCCGCGGTAGGATACCCGCTGGTTCCATAGAACGGGTCGCGTTCAACGAAAACATCGCCGGTCACGAAGTTGCTCATGTCGGCGATCATTTCGAAAAACAGCGATCCCATATCCGGGCCTTCCTTGTGTTCGAGGCCCTTCAGCACTCGGCGGAAGACCGGAAAGTTGCTTCTGATTTTGTTCGCCGCGTCGAGATAGTTCAGCGCCGCATTGGCTTGGATGCGATAAACGTCGAAGGGCGGACCGAGATGCTTCGCGGCCTTGCCTCTACCACGATCAATTTGCCTTTCGATGTGGTTGAAGTGGGACATCAGATTGTAGCCATCGTCGGCACGCCGCCGCCGTAATCGTTAAAGTCTTCCCAGAGCGGAACCTCGAGATGCCGCGCCAACGCTCGACGCCAGTAATTATAGAGCTTGATCCGCATCTCGGGCTCATCGGTGCGCGCGGTCCACACGTCCGCTTTCGAAGTATCGAGATTCTGCGTCGTGCCCGCGATCGCGCCCTCGAGGTAGATCAGAATTGGAATGAAGCCGGTTAGCGTCGTCACGGGGCTCGTCGAATCGTCAACTATCGCTATCGGATCCGTAACCGGGCTGCCATCTGTGGTGACAGCCGACCCGGTTTGTCCCGTGGCTGCCGCCGCGATGGTGAAAGGCTTGGGATTGAAGAACGCCACTTCCGGCAGAGGGACAGCGTTCTGCGCGAAAGGTCCCGTTCCGTATGGAGTCACCGCCATGAAGCCTGCACTGATGAGCGCGGGATTCTGAAGAGCCAAGGCCGCCAACTTATTCGAGAGGCTGACCGGATTATCGCCGAGGACAGCGGTTACGGTCAGTGTGACTGGGCTCACCAGTCCTGCGCCCGACAGAGTGACCGAGACAGTATCGCCGACCGCTGTCAGACCGAGAATCGAGATCGACCCTACGGCAGATCCGATGATCTGCGCTTCTTCATACGGCTGAAGATTGTTCAGGATGTACTCGAGCCGGCCGTACGCCTGAAAGTAGCGGAAGCCCTGCCCACCACTGGCTAACGATTGGCCGCCAACCGAAGTACGCGAGACGCCGATCGCCGGATACCGAAGCTGCCGGCGTATCGTGACCTTTTGTTGTCCGGTCAGCACCTATCCGATTAGCTCCAGACCCATCGCTTCCGCGACGGATCGCAATTCGCTCTTGGTCGGGCTTATCGCAGCCATAGATCCACACGATCCGCAACGATGCCGGAGCATGTCGCGAGCCTGTCCGATGGGGCAGCCGAGGTCGAGGAGCGTCCTGATGGTGCCCTGCTCAACGATGGTCTCGCCCATCTCGAAACTTCGCATCTGCGGGCCTATCATCACGTTGAAGCTCGACAGCGCCTTATGAACGGGGAGCTGTTCCGGCTTTTCTTCAGAGTGTGCGCCGGCAGGGGCGGACTCCGTTTCACCCCGCCGCAGGGAGAGTTTTTCCTCGGCCGGGTTGGCCATCGCTCCCGCCCCTGCCTTTGCAACTCCCGGCTTCACCGCCCGGTAAGGCGGCGACGCATCCGCTAGTTCAGGTAATTCCGCCATCTGGTTTCTCTCTCCCTGTCGAACGCGATCTTCTCTTCTACTATGCCGATACCGGCATTCCCGCAGTCACCATCTCGTTATAGAGCGAGGTCGAGATCTCGTAGGTTCTGCCGTAATAATACGAGACAATGATGCCCGCCGCAGCGGCGCCGCCGGGGTGGCTGACGTAGGTAAAATTGTTGGTCGGCACCATGCACGTCGTCGCACCGGACGTCGGATGCAGGGTTTTCATCTGGCGCGGGCTCTCGGACTGCAAAGCGCCGTTTTCGTAGAAGACAGGATCGAAGTTCGGGATCAGCGTCGGTTGACGCCCATCGAACACATTGGGATTGCCCTGCAGGGGCGTCGGTGCTGTCGGCATCTAAATTTATCTCCTGATCAAGCCTGGCCCGCCGATCGGTGTCTTTCTCTGGCCGTCCTCGCGGCGCTCCGCAACCCGTTCTGCGGCGGCCGAGGCGCCGGGCAGCCTGTCCCATCCCGGAACATAGCGATCGTCGGCGTCTACCTCGCGCACGACACCGATTCCGGGAATCGTTTCGCGCTCGACGGTAGCGCCGGTTCGGGAATAAAGCGCCTTGACCGTATCGGTCTGCTTTTGCTCCCGAATCTCTTGGCCGGGCCAATAGGTGCCGGGTTGCACCGGATGTTTGACCTGCTTGCTTGGTCGCTTCGCCGTAACGATTTTTCTCACCGTGGGCATTGGGCTAACCGCCGGTCACTTGTTATCGACGCGCTTTCCGTCGCCCGAGTCAGCGGGCCCGCCCACCGATGACATCGCATCGGCATAGTCCACCGCCGAACGACCTGCGCGATTTCCCGGTAGCGTACCTTTGGCCTTGCGCACGCCGCCGTCGCCCGGAACATTCATCGAGGGCCCGCCGCTGCGCAATCCTCTCTTGGTGGGTGCCGCGTCGGCGGGAACCCGTGGAAACTCTTTATCTACTCGCGTTACTTCGGCCATCTGAGTTCTCCTCTCTCCCTGCTTTAGTTGGGCAGGCCGTTGAGAATCTGGTCGGGATCGACTCCTCGCTCTCGACAGAATTCCTCGAACGGCCGTTCCTGCTTCGACGCATTACACGGCAAACAGGCCGGAATGATATTCCCTTTCTCGGGCAACTCTTAGTCATCGGATTACGATATAACGATCAGCCAGCTATCTCAATCACCGCTGCGCGTTTGAACAAGGAGTTACTAGCGGTGGGGATAGTGTCTGTGGTGGCGGTGACGTCGGTCGGGACCGCGAAGTCTCCGATCCAAGTCCAGGTCTGCGCGATGTTGCGCTGCAGGCGATCGAGCGGTGGCCTCACAATCTGAGCGACGTTATCGATCAGCATGATCTCGCCGATCGGATTGACGCCCTCTCGATTGAGCCAGATGTCCAGCCCTTCGAAGTTACCCTGCATCAAGCTCTCGGCCCCCATGATGATCGGCCGGCGTACTCGCACCCCAACGCCGGAGCCGGGATTTTGGACAAAGGTTTCCGTGGTGGGGATGAAAGTTATGCCAAGCAGGCGCACGATATCGCCGCCGCGAAACTCCGGAGTCTCCTCGCGCCCTGCGAACAGGACTTTGAAGTCCTGATCGGCCCTCAACTGACGCATCGAGGTGTTATCCAAAATCATGTGATAGGTGCCATCGGGCATCGGCGGAACGCCGTTATCCAGCAGATAGGCCCGGACATCATCGACGATCGACATGGTGAGAACGTCGGCGCCATTTAGCAAACTCGTCAGGCGTTTGCCGAACGGCCGGAACACCTTGGGGGCATTGTTCGAGATGACCGAGTCGCCCACCTGGATCGTATTGGCCGCGCCGGCCGCCAAGGTCAGCACTCCCGACAGCCCACCGGTGATGCTGGTGGAGCTCACGTTCGTCGCGTCCGGGGCGACGCCCGTGACGTTGAGCGCCTGCGTGGCCGTCGCCAAAGTTCCGGAATCGTTGTATTCGGTGATCGCCAACGGAGTCGCCGAGCTCACACCCTGCGGTGTGCCGTTTACGAGGACCGTGCCGAAGCCGCGGATATCGTCGACCTGGATCGACGTCTGCGAGTTGACGGCGAGGACGCGCGAGTTGCCGCTCATGTATGCGGCGAACAAATCATTACGCGCGATGCGCTCCATCGACTGCGCGGCTTGGACGCCGTTGTTCCGCGAGTTGGCGATAAGCTGATTGGCTATGCCCGCCAATTCGCCCATCAAATCGGTATCGACGGTATCCGCCCATTCCTTCATCGAGAAGCTGTACTGCTCGATGGAGAACGTCGAGGGCGTCATCCCATTGTCGAGGTTGGTGCCGACCTGGGTCGGATCGAGCGGTTGCGTGATCGGGGTCTTACGCCCCTTTCTGGTCATAGTGAGGGTCGCGCCGATCCGCGCTGGGATAGTCTCCTGGACCGCTTCGCGCCGGTAGGCCAGATAGGAATCGAGACCTTCCTCGAGTTCGCGATCGAGGAAATTTTGCTGCAACATCCCAAGGAGTTGCGGCGGGAAATTTACGAAAGTGCCTGGGCTCGACATTTTGCGAGAACTCCGTCTCCGTAAAAAGTTGTGACGTTCTTACCAACTTTCCACGGTCATCGGATCTTCCGCTTTTTCCGGGGGGACCGCTTCGCGCCGTTCCCTACCCGCCCCAGGTTCTTGCCGGTCTGCGCTTGGATCTGCCAGCTCTTCATCCGGCGAAATAGTTTGGGAGTCGCCTTTGGATCTGCCGCCAGCCGCTCCGCCGCTATCTCAGGCTCTCTGCTTGGTGCAACTATGCCTTTACCGAACGCTTGTCAAACCTCAGAGAGCGGGGCTCACCGTGAGATTGAAGGCCGCACTCGATATGAGCACCCCCGATCCCCACTGCGCAACGAGTTGCAGTTGGTAGGCGCCGGCGGTAGGGAAATCCGTTGCGAGAGTAGTGTAGGTTGCACTCGTCCCACCGTTGGCGACCGTCGCTGTGACCACATGGCGCACACTGATTGGCGAGATGATTACGAGGGTGACCGTCGCCCCAGTTAAATTTACCGGCGGCTGGGTCGCGGTGTTCGGGGTGATGTTGAGGACGACGCCCTTCGCCCCGGCGACATAGACCTGTTGCTGCTGGGCCGCGAACGTCGGAAAAGCGAGGAGCAGGGCGAGCGGAATTGAGAAGCCAAGTCTTTTGAGAGTTTTCATCAGGGCATCCTCGCTTCAAGATAGATCCTCGGATAAAGCGGCGCT
Source organism: Deltaproteobacteria bacterium (assembly GCA_003161515.1). Lineage (GTDB taxonomy): Bacteria > Desulfobacterota > Binatia > Binatales > Binataceae > Binatus. Next base: position 21,859 of record PMOH01000316.1, on the reverse strand, counting down.
GTCAAAGGCACGGTCGGCCACATCGCGGGGTCTTCGTAAACCGTCGGATAGATCGGCATTGTCAGATTAACGATCGGCGCCACCGGGGTCGGGGTCGCCACCGGGGTCGGGGTCTTGGTCGCGGTAGCATTCCCAATCACCGAACCGCCCCCGCCGAAGAATGCAACGATTCGCGCCAACAGATTGCGCAACCCTGAGATCAGGCCGCCATTCCCGAAGTTGCCTCCCCGTGCGACCGAGACGGCCCGCGAACTCAGAAGTACGCCACCATGACCGAACGAACCCGACTTTGTAACTTTGGCCGTGCGTGTTGCTGCCATACCGCCCCCATTTCCGAAAGAACCGAATAGCACAACTAATTTATGGATGAGGCCAGAGATCGTCCCGCCATTCCCAAATGCGGCGGACCTCGTGAGTGACGCCGATCTAGAACCCGCGACAATGCCCCCGTTGCCCAAGGTGCCCGACCTCGCTAGCTGTTCGGCGCTCGATCCTAGGACCGATCCGCCGTTACCGAAGTTGGGGGTCTTGGCGACGGCCGCCGCCCGCGCGCCTGAGACCAAGCCTCCATTTCCAAACGAACCCGAGGGTCGCGTGCTGGGCGCGCGCGCTCCACTGATGATCCCCCCGTTGCCAAATGGCGCAGAACGCGCGAGGCTTGCGACACGCGATCCGGTGATAGGCGCGCCGTTGCCGAAGGGACTCGACTTCGATACGGTCGCCGCTCTCGAAGCCGTGACAGAACCGCCATTGCCGAACGAGCTCGATACCGGGACCGTCGATGCGAAATCGACCATCTCCCACATATCCTCAACCCGCGCGGTCCCGGTTCCAGTGCCGGTGTTCTTGACGCCGATCTCGGTGCTGGATGAAGTCAGGTTGGCATAGGTAGGAGTATAGATTCCGCCGTCGTAGTAGGCGTCGCTCGAGGTCGCGGTGACGGTGGTGAGAGTGTCTGAGCCGCTGAGGCGATCGAGAATCTGTAATGCCTTGGAGGTGGTGAAAGAGGACTGAGCGACCATCGCCGTCTTGGCGGCGTTGATCGTAGCCGCGCTGGTCAGGACGCCGCTGCCTTCCGAGGCCGATCCCGCGGAGTTGAACGAGCCCATCAGCATGCTCTGTTCCGGCGTCGACGCCGTAGTCGTGCTTTCATTATCGGTCGCGTTGTAGGGCGTCTCCGACCAATTCAAAGCTGCGGTACTCAAGCCATTCGCGGTCCAACCTGTATAGGTAGGAGTACCAGTGACGCCTTGTCGCGCGATGCAATAACCGCGGCCGGGATATTGATCGTCGCGGACCATAACATCGTCGAACCACAGGTGGCCGGTTAGCGATCCCCCCGGATTGGTCATCGGGCCTAGCCATATGTGGTCCAGATTGACAGTACCGGTATTGGTGGAGCTAGTTGTAAAGACTACAGACCCATTGACCCGTGCTTCGACCGTACCGTTGCTCGTCGTAGTTCCGACCAGACACTTTAGTTCTATCGTGTACCAGGTATTGGGTTGGAGCGTGAAGTTTCCTAAAGTGCCGGCAAGGCTTCTAACCCCGAAAGTGAGATTCCCAGTCGAGTCAGTTTGCAGCCGGATTGCCGCAGGAACCTGAGCGGAGGTATTAAAAATCTGAGTAAAAACAATCTGATTGGTAGTAGTTGGTGAGGCTGCATTGGTATTAAACGAAAACCGCAAAACCCCTGTTGTGCCACTCAGAACGCTACCGCTTACCGCATAGTTTACCGAGCCCCAAGTAGTTTGTTCCGAATAGCCACCAAGTGTTACGGGTGATGTAACTACGCCAGGTGAACCCGTGGTTGATGACCATTCGCTAAAATCGCCCGTCTCAAAGCCACTGAAGAACTTGACGCCGGCGCTGGCATTGCCGATCCAAAACAGGAGCAGCGCAAGCAGAACGCCGATTATTCCCCAACGCCGCATCGGGCTAGCTCTCAACCAGGGGTTACGTTATCGGTCACCGTTACGGTGATGGTGTAGCCCGCCGCGATCGGCGCGGCAGTAAAAGTCCCCTCGCCCATCAAAGTTCCGGTCGTGCCTGCGAGCGTCGAATTATTCACGAAGATAAAGCCCTGAAGGGTAACCGTGGCGTTGCCGGTGAAGACCGCCGGCGATCCGGTATTGCTGACGCTTCCGGCCGAAACGCTGCCTGGGGTAAACGCCGGCCGCGTCGAGTTGGTGACCTGCGTGCCGGTAACTTCCCCACCGCCGGTGCCGGTAGCCCAGCCGTTCGACGACATGGTATCCGCAGTCGCGAACGTCGCGACGCTCGTCCCATAAAGCAGTCCGACGTACCAAGTTGGCGACGAGACGCCGCTCACGATCGTATCAGTCAGATATAGATTCGCGCCCACCGTGGTCAGCATGTTATCGGCGTCGCGGGTCCAAACCACCTTTCCGCTGCGGTCGCGACAAACTAGATGGGCGTGAGTACCGATGTGCGTGCTGATTCTGCCGCTTCGTACGGCGCCTACACTCCGATCACTGGATGTGTAGCCGCGCGCGGTGAAGGAGCCGCTTTGCGGCATAGCCGTCACCGGTGTCAGCAAGATTAAAAGTGCCAATAGCCAACTAGGTATGCTTTTCATGGCGGCCCTCCTACCGTACGTTTCGCAGACTGCGAAGCGTCTGAGCTTTGTGGGCGTTATACTCTTTCTGCTCCAAAGTGCCGACATCCTTCGGTGCGCCGCCGCCGCCATCACCAGCCGGGGCGGGACTGCGGGGCCCGGTCCCCCGAGGGGTAGGACCACCGCCGCCTCCCCCGCCACCGCCAGCAGGCGCAGCAGCCTTGAAGAGATTGGGCTTCTCGGCTTTGAACGCCTCAACAGCCTCGCGGGCACCGGCGACCTGACCGGAATCGGTTACTTGGACGGTCTCGCGCTTGATGAGAGTGACGAGGTCGGGATCTAAGATACCAGCGGCGGCGGCAGCCTCGCGGATCGCACCGTCGATGGTCTGTGCTCGGCGCGCGGTGCGTTCGGTATCGAGTTCTTTTTTGGTATTCTCGTAGAGGGTTTTGAACTCGCCTTTTTCGACGGAAGCTTTGTCGTCGCTGTCTTTTTTCTCTTTCGACAGGCGATCGCGCTCGGCTTCGACAGCGATTCGCTTAGTGCGTTCACTCGCGGACTCACCGCGGATTTTCTGGATGTATTCCTGAGCTGCTTTCGGCAACTTGGCGATATCCACCTCGCCGCTCTCAGCGGCTGGCGGCGCTCCGCCTCCGCCTGCGGGTGCGCCACCGCCGGCAGGAGGATCGCCGCCAGCTCCTCCTCCCCCACCACCTTCGCCTTCGCCCTCAAGCAGCAACATCCGTCGGTCCAACTCTCTACCGAAGAAGCCTTGTATGAACATCCTTCTCTCCCTTATTCGACTATCAGTCGAAATATATCCAGACTTCGTGATTGGCGTCAGTGTCGACAAAGTTCACCAGCAGGTACTGACCCGACTCGACAGCTATGCCGTTTGGCACCGCCAGTGTGTCTGTCCCTGCGGCCGACGCTTTCATATGCGCGATCTCGTCGCCGTTCGTAGTAGCGTTGTTCTGCGGGGCGACCCAGACCGCAGCATCGAGAGCCGCGACGCCAGCCACGCCTTTAATGGCGACCACTAACCCCGAACTTTGGAGCTGTGCACTCGCCGCGATCCCCGCCCCGCTAGCTGTTAGTTTGATTGGTAGCGCCATCATCCACCTCCGCCAGAACTTGTCCGCGATTCACTACTTGTCCAAGACGTACCTTAAAACTCAGCCGACCCGCAGCCGGCGTCTTTACCTCGTTCATCATCTTCATACTCTCGATGCCGATGATCTTGTCCCCAGCCGCGACCGTCGCCCCGTTCTCGCGCAAAAAGAGCTGTATCGAACCTGTCATTGGGGACTTGATTTGAATCACACTAGGTCGCGCGTTTTCTCTCTAAAGTTGACGTTCACCGTCGGCGGTCCACCTTGGATCTCCACGATCAATCCTTCTTCGGCCTCGCACCCAATCACAAACGATCCTGTGAAAATGGACGGCTGATACCAGAGGCTCCGACCGCGTCCATTGCTCGCCCTGAGTCTGCCCCAACCGCTCATAATCTCGACCGAGTACAGCTCGCAGGTCCGACGGGCTACGTGGAAGACGCCGACATCATCGATCGTTACCGATCGCATGAGGCTTCCGGGCCCGGCCGGTGTGAACAACTCAGTCACCGAACATCACCCGTTTCCCCATCTCCAACAAATAGAGCTTTTCAGCCCGCGTCAGATTGTTAGTAACCGTCGCCCATTCGCATTCGTGGTTCTTGTCGGGGTAACTCTGAATCACGACCAAGACTTGCTTGGCGCCCGGAAAATCCTTCTCTAAATTCCGATAGAGCCTGGCCAGCGTCGCGTGGACCCCATGCTGCCCGTCGATCGCGTGCAACTTCACAACCTTGCCCGGCTTTCGATGTGCTTTTTGTTTAGTCGCCATGCGTCAGCCAAGTGATCGTCGCGATGATGTGCACCGATGGGGTTCCGCCGGCAACTGCGATCGAGAGGCCGTGGTGAAACCCCGCATCGAACATCCACATCCCCATTTGATTCAGCCGCATCATCACGCGGCCGTTTCGTGACCAGTAGTCTCCCTCTATTCCGGTGCCCCTGCAGGCTGAACAATGCCGAGGTCCTACCGGGCAAGGGACGCGTTCGATCGCATGAGCAATCTCCCCGGCACCAAAACACATCGGGCATTGAGCGCCATCGCACCGCGCGCACCGCCAGATCTCGTCGCTGCTGCCGGCCGCCATCTGCCGGTGTCCGCGATTCTCGAAGAAGCCATTCGAAGTAGGCACCCCGTCGTGCACCACGAGCATTCCGGATCCCGCGTGGGTGCACGCGATACCGCGCAACAATCCCGGTCCGGTCGATAAGACGAAGAGCCCATCTTTCTCGATGAGAAAGCCCTTGGACCCGATCTCGGGCTCGCGTACCTGGATTAGTTGAGGGTTCACTTACTTACCTTCTTGCGTGGCGCTCGCCCGCTCGGACGTTTCGGTTTAGGCTGCGAGAGCTTCGACGCGCGCGCGAGGGCGTCTCCTTCGTCTTCTTTGTCGTGCTCCGGCGTCTCGACCGGCTCCGGAGAAGGATGCCCGCCATCGTCTCCGGTGGGCGCGGGCTCCTGTTGCGCGGGCATAGTCGCAACGTCCGGCGGAACGTCGAGCATAGTGTCGACCAAGCGGGACGCCTTCTCGATCGTCATAATCGGCCGCATCGCGACCGTGCCAGTCTGCTGCGCCGCGCCGGGCTTCCCCGGTTTCCCGTCGGCGCCGGGTACAGCAGGCCCAGGAGCAGTTTCGTGCTCGTCCGGAATCGGCGTGGTGAGCGCAACAAGTCCTTGCCCAAGCTGGAATATCTCCTGCGCGCCCGGCTGGTACGGCTTCGGCCAGTAGTAAGCGAGCGCATCAATGTCGGTGAGACTAACGCCTTCAAGCAAGGCGTGCTTTACCTTCGCCGCCGCGCGCATCGCCTTGCGCATCAGAGGCAGGGATCCGTTCTCGCCGTACGTCTGGCGCATCTCGTCATAGAGATCGAGCGGATCGTCGTCGAGCATCTCCATCGCACGGCCGCTTTGGGGACCGCCTATCTTGTCGGGGTCCTTCCTGGAGGCGGCTATCGATTCCAGCGCAAACTTCCGGAGCGTCTCCACGAGCTGCAGGCCGACGGCAATCCCCTGGCCGCTCATTTCGAGGAGCTTCGCGTCACCGCCGCCGATCTGGTTGCCGGCGGAATCGCGCCGGGTGCCTTCCATCTCGATGACGTGAGTCGGCCCGCGGATCACCATCGTCCCGGTGCGTTCGTCCAGGTCGGCATTCTTGCGTTTGCCGATTAGCACTACCTCGGGCGAGGCATTGTAGCGGACGCCGCGGCCGAGCGAGCTGATGGTGTAGTCGATATCGATCGCCGTGTTGATCGCATCTTTGAACAGGCATTGGCCGTCGATGTCATCCCCGCTCGACAGATTCACGAACCAATGCGCCGGCACGAACCCGAAGTTGTGCGGCGTAGGTTGCTTCAACTCGTCCATCGCCAAGAGTGGCTTTTCATCGCCAGGGGGCCATGAGTCCTTGGCTCTCGGTTGGTAGACAATCCATTGCTGCGTGTCGATGTCCGAGACATGCCAATAGAGGGCGCCATCATCGATCGGCTTGCCCTCATCGTCCTTTTCGACCCCGTAGATCGCCTTGAACTGGTAGCCATAAGTCAGGTAGGCGATGCGCAGCGAGTTCAGCTCGCCGAGCTTGTCGAATTCCGGCTCGCACCATTTCGCGCGCCAGACCTCGAATACGATGCGCTGCTGTTCGGCGCCATCGGGCTCGATTTTGAAAGTGACGCAAACGGCGCCGACGGAGCCCCAGACCGCTGCACGAAGGAGCTTCTGCTCGAGGAAGCCCTCGCGCGCGAGTGCGGTAGCCGCTTCCTTGAGGTCGTCGTTTTCGTGCGCGAAGCGAGGCGCGTGGCGTCCCGCGAAGAGCTTGCGCGCGATCTTCCTGGCCACGAACGCACAGAGATTGTACTGGACCGACGGCCGGCGCTCATGCAGCGGGATGTAGTGGTTTCGTTGTCCCGTCTCTTCATAAAACGAATTGGGCAAATGATCGTAGAAGGTTCCGTCTAACAGGCGGTCGTATAGATCCAACTTTTTGTAGCGCGCGGTCGCCCAGCTCGCGAAAGTGATCTTATTGCCGATTGTCTTAAAGATGGGACTGCTCCATCGATTCTACCTGCCGTAGACAAGACCTGCGTGTAGGCCGGATGACGGCTCCTCATCATCGAATAAACTCATTGGTATGTCTGCGTAAGCGATCACCACGGCGTCGCCGAAGTCCGGTGAAGCCTCGCCGCGTGTCTTCATGGCCTCCTTGCTCTCTGCTCGCATTCTCCCATCGGACCCGTATTCGTATTTGCGCGAGACCAATTCGTCCATCAGGTCTTTGTCAGCGAAGACCTCGCCGGAGATGTCCCCGGCTTCGAAGCCTCGTGCTGTCAGCGCCCACCATTCGGTAGTAGCGTTGGTGTATTGGATGGGATTGCGCGCGGTGCGATGCTCGATCATTTCGTGGACCGTGACGGTACGTCGGCCATCCACGCGCCATTCTTCACCGTCGAAGATCTCCTTGCAGCGATCGTAGGCGCCCGCACCGAGGCCAACTGCGTCGATTTTGACTCGAATCAGCGGGCAGGGCAGATTCGCGGGGGCCACTTCCTTCCAAAAGGCACGGATCTTTGAAATAAACTGGATAATGCGGCCGCACGTAACCATCAAGCCCTGCTGACCGTACTTCTCCCAAGCGAATGCGTTTCCCTGTGCAGGCCGATCGCCGATGCGCGCGACAAAGACCGTGTTCGCGCTGCCATAGCGCGCGACGTCGACACCGACGTCGATAGTCGCGCCTTCCAGATTGCGAGTCGCCGCCGCGGCGCGCTCGACCCACGAGATCGCGATGAAGGTGTCCTCCGTCCGATCCGGAAACTGCCCGAGCACACGCGCCTGCCAGAGCGGATGATCTTCGCCCCATTTGTAGAAGTCGCTCTTGATATTTGCCGGGGTTACAACGCCATCGATACTGATCGGCATCGTGAGGAGGCTATCGAGGAACCGCTCCATGATTTCTTTGCGCGTGCCGAGATCCTGTTCAAATATTCGCGGTGGAGGGACGGCATTTACGTTCGGGGTATCGAATTGCGAAATGTGATAACAGACCCAGTCTTTACTCTTGAAGGCTCCGAAGAACGGCCCTTTGAGTGTGGTCGGGTTGCCGATTTTCAGCCAGCGGGTGAAGGCGCCTTTGAGTATCGAGTTGATCCCTTCGTCGACCGGCTCACTGATGCCGGCGGCCTCATCCTCTATCACCAAAATGTGTGAGTTGTGATAGCCCTGAAATTGGTTGACGTCGTATTCTTTCGAGGCGAAGCCGACGCCGTAGTGCCTAATGCCCCTTCTCTTGAGCGCGGGAAATTCCCAACTCGCGGTGAACAGTTCGCCGCCAAGATCATGCCCATTCTCTTTGGCCTTGCCAGCGACGACCTGAATTTCTTTCCAGAGGAGGTCTTTCACTTGACGCATGTTCGGCGCGGTAGTCACCACGGTCGCAGGGGAGAAGACGCTTAGGAACCAGGCCGCCAACCGAGCAGCGAGCCACGTTTTCCCAATTCCATTCCCGGACGCGACCGCCACCCGCGGGTGCATCGCAACCGCCTGCATGACCTCGACCTGCCTAGCCCAAGCCTTTTCGCCAGTCGTCTTTTCGAGCCAATAGTCAGGACAGGCGCGGGTCAGAATAACCTCCTGCTCGGCGGAAGATAGTGATTCGAAACTCTCAGTAGCCATTGGTCACACGCCAGAATTTGAGGGTCTTCCCGCCGGCCTGCTTGGGGCGAATGATGGCGTAGTTTTCGTCGATTGAGTCGATCTGATCGTCGTCGAGAAGCACCGCCGCGAGCCCGCGGGGGCTTTGCCAGAATCCGTTGTAGAGGCGCTCGAACGACCAGCCAAATAAAATTGCGATGTCTTCGACCTCTTGAACGATCGATGCGGCCTTGCCGGTATAGGAATCGTCACGCGCCATCGCCTGCGCCTCCGGGGCCTTTGACATATTTTCCATCAAGCCCCCGCGCGCGCGGTCGCATACTTTTGAGTTCGTCGCTCGGGGTCCAAGCCCTTATCGGCTCATTGGGGTCAGATGGTTTCTCGCTCGGGCCATCGACGTACTCGTGGAACATGCGATAAGCGATCCAGCGCCAGTTAAACCAGCGCCTACAGCTACGACAGGTCTCGGTCGAGTGATCTGAAGTTTTGAGATTAAGCGCTTGGCAGAGAGGACACGGAAGTTCTAATTGTCCGTCCCAGAATAACTGTGAGCTACCGAGTCGAAAATCCACATTCGCCAACGCTCTGAAGTCAAGGCGGGAAGTCGCTAGAGGTAAACCAATAATCGACTCCCCGCCCTTTTTTGGGGTGTTTTTCTTTAGGGCACGGGCGACGCCAGCGGCCCGTAGTTTGGAATCATCAGGGGATTCCAAATGCCGCAAACTCCGACTAGGCACCGTGCCGGCGAGCAGGTCGAGGCGCTGCACTGTTCGAGCACCGGCGGATAATCGTTGGTGTTCAGCCACAGCGCGGTATCAGGTGCGGTCGATGGCGGCGTGACGCCTTTCGTGAGCGCAGCGGGCCGGACGAACGAAACTCCGTTCCAGACCATGAGCACGTAGGGCGATTGGCTCTGATCCTGACACCAGCTCACGCCGATGGTATAGGGCCCGAGGCCTGCGATAGATGCGCAGCCGGCGGGCGCGGCGACGACAGTCGGCGTGGGAAATACTGCGACAACCGGCGTGGCCGTAGCGGTCGTAGTCGCGGTTGCGGTCGCGGTTGCGGTCGCGGTTACGGTCGCGGTTACGGCGGCGGCGATCGTCTGGAAGACCCGGAGCGGATCCGGTTTGAGGCTGAGCGTGCCGAACAAAGCAATAATTGCAGCTAGCCCTATCAGTCGCGCTACATTTTTCCGCACTTTCATTCCCGCATCCTCCCGACATTGTCGCCAAGATTGGTCGCTTACTCTTTATGCTGACTCACTCGCTTGCGCAACTCCCTCGGCGAGAACCTCGTCGTAGAGTTGCTCGTCAGGGTCAACGGCGTTCTCATCGGACCCGCGCATAAAACTCGCATCGATCGCGGATTCCTTGGGCCCGCTGATCATCTTCTCCCGGCGAGCTTTCTGCACCGCGGCGATGACATCGGGGCTCTGCCACACGCTCGAGAGTTCGACCGTCGCCCGCGCTCCAGGGGGAAGGCCGCGCGCTATCTCCCCGAGCCGGGGCCCATCGGGTGAATCCGGTTTGCCGGCGGCATACCCGAACAGTTCGGCGCGCTGGGTCTCGCAGCGCAGGATGAAATTCCCGGCCTTGACGTCGCCCCCGAGAGCGCGCGCCCAGAACGGCCGCTCGAGCGCGTCGAGCCGCTCGGCCGCGAGCTTGCGGCGATCGAGCAGATCGATCTCGTCGAGCTCGCCGAGTGCCTTGCGGATTTCGCGGCCGACTCTCTTTACATGGATGCCAGTTTGTTTGGCGATGTCCTCGTAGCTAGCGTTCAGGATTCGAAGATTAAACGCCTTTTTACGACGCTCGGCTTCGTCGCGCGCTTTGAGCAACGCGTCGGGAGTGAGGTCCTTGGGGACTCGTCGTTCTGGAACCGCAGCCGCCATTCTTACAACTTCAGTCGTTATCCGGTTCGCTGTATTTGCGAAAATCGACCGGCGTGGCGGACGCGCTCGGCGAAGGAGTCACCATCGGCGTCGGCGTATCACTTGGCGATGCGCTCGCGCTCGACGCGGCCGGGGAAACAAGTTCGGTCGGCTCCGGGGGCGACTCCAACTGCGAGCGATTTAGCGCGTACCAGCCAGCGGCGCATAGCAACCCGATCACCGACAGAGCGATGAGGATGGCTTTCCATGCCTTGCTTTCGGATTCCGGAGAGTGATGCGTCGCCTCGAGGTCGAGAGTGTCGAGCGGCGCTTCTGCTTCTTTGCCCGGCGAATTCGGTGCGTCTCCGAGACTGTAGGTGTCTCCGGACAGCAACTCTTTGGCTACTTCCTCGTGCGGCACGGCGAGAAGCGCCGCCGCTCTCTTAGCCGCCGCTGCCGCCAATCGAATCCGCGTGCGCTCCGAGATGAACCGACCTTTTTTGTCGCGTGCCATGTAGGTATCCCTCCTCTCCCCTTAGCACGATCAAAGAACCGAGCGCGAGCCGCCAGATACCGGCTGGCAAAGTCCGGAGGCTCCGGTTAGGCCCGGACGCCCGCGCTCGGAGCTTTTCTAAAATCCGCCGTCAGCCGCAACATCCGCGAGCCACTGAGCATGGTTGAAGCCCTCGATGTTCCGCCCGCGCCGGCGCTTTCCGTTGGCCTTCTTGCCGTGGCGCCCGAATCCGAACTCCAGCGGATCGATAATGACCGTGAGTTGGTTGCATTGCTGCGCGAGACCACCCGGCGTAATGATGCGCGGCCCCGGCGCCGCGTTGCCCCAAGTGTCGATCTGGATACCGCTGGTCGTCAGCTTCAGGTCCGAGTAGCCGGGGATCTCGTGTCCACCTTCGAGTGGCGTGTTGGTCACGTCCCATATCGGCGAGTTGTCCCAGGCAGCCGGGAAGTTGACCCCGATCATGATACCTTGGGCGATATTCATCGCGATGATGACTTCCGCGAAGTCGAGGGGATTGACCTGCAGCATCGGGCCGAACTTGTGGCGCGAACCATTCGAGCACAGCAAGCCCTTGGTCTGGAGCCACTTGAAAGCGCGGTTCGGGATCGTGCCTTGGTCAGTCGGGTTGTTGCCCTGCGAGTCGGTCTGGTTGATGTCCCAACCGGTGCTCGCGTATCCATCGAGCGCGGCGGTACACATATCAGCCGCGTTCTTGAACAGGACACGCCCCCGGCTCAGCCCTTCAAGGGCAGCGAAGCGTACCGCTGCTGCGAATACGCAGTCGCCAACTCCGAACGGCGCGATTTTTAGCGGCGCGACCGGGTCAGGCCCGTTAGCCATCATGGCAGTCATCACATAGTCGTACTTCGCCGCGTACTTGCTCATGTCGATCGGTTCGGTCGCCGGGGGTGTGATCGCCTTGCGATCGAGATAGTTCTTGAGCAGCTTGGCTTTAGGATCTGGTTCGGGCGGCAATTGCCCCAGCTTAAAACGCGTCATTGGTTATCCTCCGTTAGTTACGAATTTTCTCGGGTAGTCGACGCTCGGAACCGGGTTTCCGAGAAACCGGCAGAGATCTGTCCACGCCGGCGTGCGCATCACCAGTAAATCATCGGGCCGATTCTTGAAATGCTCGATCACTTCCGCGTTGTGCCAACGATAGCGCGCCCGGAAGGTGTGGTAGTCGAAGGTCTTGCGCCCGTAAATCGCCTGATGGATCACGTTGCTGAACGGGTAGACGTCCCATTCCCACCGAAACGGATTCTTGTACGAAAAGTGATCGCGCACGCTGCGCAGCCATTCGGCTTCATTCCGAATCGTCAGGATGAACTTCGATCCCGGATACGCGCGATCCAGCTCTTTGTAGAGAATGCTAATCGGCAGGTCCGACGCCGCATAAAACTTCTCCAAGGTCGGAGCAATCCCTCCCGCGCGCACTTCATCCCAGACGCTTTTGGCCCAAGCCCCCGACTCCCAGTGAGCGCTCTCGTAACCCAGGATTTGAAGAGCGGCGTGCAGCGAGCTGGTCGCGGTCTTGTGCAACCCGATTCCGAAGATGCGCGTCGGTATCGGGCCGAGTTGCAGGGCGCCACCGGGCCCGAGAACCTCGCCCATGCCAAACTTTCCAAAGTTGGCGACCGCGGTCTCCGGCGGCGGCAGTTCCGCCTCTTCTCCTAACGCGTTCTCACGCGCCTCGGGGTACTCCTTAAAACGCACGCCATCGCCATGCGGGATCGCCGCCAGATAGTTTCGATCGATCTGGACGGGCCGGTAGCCCAAGTGACAGAGTCGGGCATTGAAATCCTTATCGTCAGGCCCCCAAGTGTCGTACTTCTTCTCATCGTAACCGCCGGCTTTGAGAAACGCCTGCGGCGTCACCGCGATCCGGCCGCTGACCCCCCGCATTTTGCGGCCGAGACCCTGCACCAGCCCGGACCAGAGAAACGTGTCGCTCTCAAATCTCTCCGCGACAAAGTCTTCGAACCCGGCGCCGAGGTAGTTATCCGCGTCGAGGTTTACCAAGACGTCGGCGCCTTCCAAGATTCCGAGCCGGTGCGCCATGTTTTTCGCGTGGGCCATGCGGAACGGTCCGTCGGTCGGATAATGATAGACAACTAGCCGTCCGTACTTGAAGTCCCGGTAAGGCATCAGCACAGATGTCAAATCATCTTGGCTGCCATAGTCCAGAACCAGGAACGTCGATCGAGGATTGTCCTCCAAGTTCTTCGGCAGCGTTCTGGCCAGATGGGCGGCACGATTCTTACAGGTCGTCACGAACACGATCTTCATCCGCTTTCCCTTACTTCGCGATCGGCTGCGTCGACCAGCTCGTCTGTGCCAGAGAATAATGAAGCCAGTCCGAGGGAGTCGCCTTGCGCGGCGTGATACCGCAAGACCGCCCGACTTGGATCGCCGCGAGCGAAAAATACTGGCTGCAAATATCGGCGCCGTCTTGATCGAAGAAAATGCTGGCCTTCTCGCTTCCGGTGAGCGCGTCGATGGCCTCGAGCGCCAGATCCGCAAATGCGTACGGAGTTCCGAGTTGCTTCAAGCCCCAAGCGACCATTTTTTGGCGATCGGCCAGCGGGAAGAGGTTGTCGTGCAGACAGTAGCCGTAGCGCGCGGTCGCCATCGTCTCGGGCAGCGTGAGAGTCTTGATGCCGTCGCCGAGCGCCTGCGTGACCTCGACGACCGGCACAACCTTCGTTACTAAGCCAATATGAGAAACTGGCCCGGTAATTTTGCTGATGGCCCAACTTAGCGCGGAATCTCCGAGCACCACGATGGCGTCGCCGATGTCAATGATCATCGACCTAATCCTAGACCTGAGTTGCGATAGCCGTTATCGAGGGCAGCAATCCGCTTCTCTATTTTAAGGAACCTGTCTGTTACGTCCTTCGGGTCGTGCGCTACTCGTTCAAGGGCAGCGAGCCGTTGCGCAACCGTGAGCTTCTTCGGCGCCTTCGGTTTCTTTTTCACCCGACTATCAGTGAGTCGTCGTCGTCGTGTTCGCAGGCATGCTCATAACCGCCACGGGAATCGGCGCTGGCGCTCCGCCTCCCGTCGCCTGGCATGACACATAGTCGGATCCGAATATCGGAACGTACGAATAGTGTACGTGCATCACCGGCGGTGGGGCGGCCGCTGTCGCTCCTTCACGCGCCGCCAGGCCACCCGACTTCATCGCGCCTTGGGCCGCCAGGATACCTAGCGCCACGATCTGATTGCCGACGGTGCTACCGCCAACCGCGATGGTCTCGCCCCCAGTCGTCGGGCAGTCCAACTCGATCGTGGCGCAACCGCTGAAGAATACGATCACTAGCAGTCCCAGGAGGAATACCATCACCCAGAAGGACGCCCATATTATCGTGATCGACTTGATGCGCCAGTATTCGTTATCGAAACGCTCTTCGTACGGCGGTGTCTGCATCGTCCTCTCCTGCTGTTCCGGGGTCATTTTGTCTCTCCGTCCGAGAAACGAAGTTTGGTAACAAGTATCTGGTAAGTTGGGTCGTTGGCGAGAAATGCTTCCATAAAATGCTGGCAGCGGATCGGAGAAGCGAAGGGACCGGCCTTATCGGGGACGCCGCCGACTGTGTAGAGGAACCAGAACGCGATAAGCGCGACTCGCCTCACGATGGCTTATTCGCTATCGATGCGGTTGTCGGCACGCTGCTATCCGCGTTCGCTTTTTGCATCGCGTCACTCAGCGCGAGAGTCGGTTGCGTCACCACGGCCACGGGAGCGCCCGAGTCTACCACATCACGAATCCGCTCGCGCACTTGCGGCGATGAGACTGGAACGACGGCAACCGGCGAGTTGGCGGCGTCGGCTTTCACGACTTCGGCGATTTGCTGATTGTCCGTCCCCGATGGATTGTACGATGGGTCGTTAAAGCCCTTCTGGTATGCGGAGTAGAGTGACGATCCACCGGCGATCGCGGCGGCCTTGATGGAGTTAGATGTGATGTCAGCAAACCCGTTCGACGACAGATATAAGACCGGCATCGCCGCGACTACGAAAGGCTGGACGATCAGTTGAAACCACCAGCTCTGTTTGAGTTTTCGCAGCCAAGGCGGGATGTTCACGGTCGGCATCAGTTAAGCCGCCTTTTTGACTTTAGACTTCGGCCGCCGCTTATTCTGTTGCTGCATTCGTTTATGCACTTGCTTCAGCGTGCGCACGGCCTTGCGCTCGGTGCGCGCGGCGAGCTTGTCGCGGACAGCGTTGAACTTCAGGATCAGTTCTCCGCTCGGATGGCGCAGGCCACTCTCGAGATAAGCAACGTGGCTGGCCTTGACGCCGAGCAGCTTGGCCATATCGCGCTGAGTCAATCCGGCGGCGGTGCGGGTTTCCTTGAAGTCAGCCGGGTCCGGCATGATCTTGTCGCCGCAGCTAGGACAGTGAGTTAGTTGGCTCATATGACCGACAGTTATTACTCGCTGTCGGTCATAGTGTCAATCACTGGCAGATACTATTTTCCGCCGGGCCATCGCAGTCGCGGCCTCGTACTCGCGCTCGCCGTACCAGGCGATGAAGAGGAGCCAGCCGACCGGGCACATCCAAGAACGCTTGTTCCAGAAATGCTTACCCGGCCCCGCCTTCTTACAGCGCGCGCATTTTTCGCAGTGGGCGAAGTAGCGCTGGCAGCGCTCGCGCGTCTCCTTAACAGCAGATGAAGCGATGGCCGCATAGCCGTTGCCCGTGCGATGCCTGCCGACGGCCGGATGCTCAAGCGTGCTCTTCTTTCCCATATGGCTTAATGCTGCTCCCCGAAGGTGCTCCGCTCGGAATTGTCGGCCTGTCCGACGAGTTTGACCTGTTCGGCCTGCCCGGCTTGGACTTCGCCGCTCTCGTGAAGCTCACGAATCCGCCGCGCTTCGTCGTCGGTCTGATTTTCCCTGGCGAGCCGGTCGCGCTCTTTGGCGGCCGCTTTTTCGGCGATCACCTCGGGGTGCAGGCGCGGGCAGTTGCGCGGATCGTGGAAGGTATTTTCCAGGAGCTCGCCTTCGGGAGCCTCGAAAACGCCGCGCACATGAAGCGTCTGCTGGATACCGCCGCCGGTCACGAATTGCTGCGCGCCGTCTTTGAACACATGCAGATTAACCATCACGCGCTCGTCGACGGGGGCTCCATCACGCACACGCAATCGAATCGAGTCTGCGTCGTCATCCGTGACCGCGGCTGGCGCGTTCGGCATGACTTGGCGCGCGGGATGAAGAACCGGCACCGCCGAGCCAGGCGCCAGCGGTACGCCGGCTGAGTCGAACTGCACCAGGCGTCCCTGCGCATCGATCGCGCGTCCCAGCGAGTCGAAGCCCACCGGACGTCCAAATCCCGGTTCGAACACTCGAGTAACGATCGCCGCCAGGCAGTGGTCTTTGACTTCGTTCGGCCGTGCGAGGTGAACAATGCGCCCTTCCGTCAATCCGTCCATAAAACCCGTCCTCCGTTTCGAGAGTCATACACCAAGCGCTCCCCGAATGCGAGCACTACGGTTTGGAATCCCAATTCGAACAGACATATACGAGCGGCTGCCATGAATTACGGCCCTGATGCTGCCCGCCGACGCACACTGAGATGTCGGGCGCACCGGCCCAAATACCACATGATGCGAAGAAAATACTGAGCAGGGACATGAGGCTGACCGCGTGGGCGCGCCCAATGTTTGTTGCATAAATCCAAAGCATAGAATGGACGCCCGCAACCCTCAATACCGCAATCCACACGAATCTCGCTACGCATTCCGGAGTCCATCGAAGTGCGGCTTCCAATTGTTCGCCTCTTTCGGGCCGTGGCCGGGGTCAGGCGCAAATTCGGTCCCATCCGGCGCCGTCATCACCATCTTGTTCTGCTTGTCCGACCATTTCAGCCGCGAACCCTCCGGTAAGCTGGCGCTCAGTTGAGGCGCTGCTGGCTTGGGCCGCGGCCGTGCAGGCTGTATCGGCGGTTTGACGCGCGCCGTCATGCTGCTCGAGATCTCGCGCGCGATCGACGCCGACAGGGTGACGGAGCTTGATGCGCCGGCTTCGACGCCGCCGGCCGTGCTTGCACGTTTTTCCGGCGGTGGCGCCCCGCCATTCCCAGATATTTTGGCGGAAGGGGCGGGATTCGAACCCGCGGAGGGTTTCCCCTCATCGGTTTTCAGGACCGGAGCCTTAATCCGCTCGGCCACCCTTCCGGAACTGTTCCTCTCCGCGATCCGCTGTCGCAAGTTCGGCCCGATGCTGCGGGTCAATCCCCTCGACTGCACCAACGCGCGCGCCACTCCCTCGTCGCGCGTATGCGCGTTTTCCGCAATTCGCTTTCCATCCGCGTAATACCGGATCCACCACGTAGTCGTCGTCCGCTTCGCTGCGCCGCCTCCGTACGTCGGGTGATAGACCTCGCCGTCTCCCCAATGACCTTTTCTTTCCGCTGGGTGTATCGTCCCCGAAGCTCCCGACGATGGTTTCGTGTGAAACACCTCGTACAGCGCTTCCGTCGCCTTCCTCAACTGAGCTGCCTCGGCCTGCAGCACCTCGACCCGCGGCCCCAAGCTTGCCAACTCTGTGTCTATCTCCCCCACGCGCTTCTCGAAAGCTTCGATCGTCTCCCCAATCGGGTCTCCAGTTTGAATTGGCGTCAGCCCTAATTCAATTCGGGGCTCGCGCGGCCCGGGAACCGCTACCCCACGGCCCCCTGCTCGAGGTCTGCTCCCTGGTCCCCCGAACTTAATCCCCATCTCTGCCGCGATCCGACTCACCGTCTCTTTCGACACCCCCGTCTCTGCCCCAATCTGTCGAACCCCTTCCCCAGCTCGCAGCCGCCGCTCCACTTCCGCTCTTCTCTCTGGCTTCAATCTGTTCATCTGTTCATCACCCACGGTACGAAAAACTAATTACTCCCCCGTCCACCCTTAGAACAAGCCCCGGATTCCACGTTCTCCAAAATTCTGTAATTATTTTTCTGTAATTTCTCCTCCCGGTTTTCGCAATTCCTTCCCAATTTCCCTAAATTTTACCCCAGTTACGCGGGGACGCCGCTGCCCGCACGGAAACGCCATTGGCCGAGGGCACCCACCCGGCAATGGAGTAATCGGCATAAACATCAATGAAACAAAGGACAATCCCGAAAGCGTGACGTTGTATTCTCAATACAATGCTACGGGCATGATAGTACTGAATTAGGCCTTGAAGCGACAAAATAACGCAAGATGTGCTCTATGTATCGAGGGATGCGAATCCGTTCTATCGTGGCGACTAGTGCGTACAGGAAAGAGCATAGAAACTCTATCTCATAGCATCATACCCATATGAAGCATCTGTGATGATACAAGAGAGATCATAGTAAGAGAGTAAGGGAAGGGGCTCACATCGCGCCTGTAGCGCACTGCGGACTAGTCCCTATGTACATGCTACGCACTGATTAAAAAGAAATATGCCTTATATACGTTCGATAATCATACAGAGAACGAAATAAATGCAGATTGTCGCTTGACAAATTACGCACTAGTCTGTAGTTTGAACATTACCGATAACCATGTTTGCTCGGACAGAGAGTAAATCAACTAAGACTTGATTCTCCGGCGAGACGGAACACTTGCAGTGAGATGCGAGCGACGATTGAAAACTCAATCGATAGTGTCTGCCTAAATTGCCTACAGGAGAACGAATCAAATGGATACTTCAACGAATCAATCAGACACGGGAACGAATGCAGGGAGCACGCTGGATCACAAAGCCGGTTGCGCGACCATGTTTCAACTAGGGAAGTTTGACCGTAACTGTCCTCGATGCTCGAAAATCGAAAAGGTCATTTACTTGCGCCGTAAGACCATAGAGAACGGATGTACTCAGGATGAAATGGTGTCCGCGGTCAAACTCGCGCAATCGCTCGCAGATAAGTATCTGCTAGTCGATGCTGAACTAATCGACCGTGCATTTGCTCCGGATGTGAAGGCCGCGGAGAAGGCCGCGCAAGAAAAGGTCCGTGCAGAACGTGCAAAGCGAGCCCAAGAGGCCGCCGACGCTGCAAAACAGGATGCACTGCGGAAAGCTACTGAGAAGGCCGCGCGCGAGGCCGCTAGCGCGAAACTCGATGCCTTGCGCGAGAAGATGGAACAGTCAGAACGCGCATCACAGTGGGCCCGCGCGGAATATCAGAATGCGCGGAAGGATTCTGGAATGTCTGACCGTGCGTCATCTAAGAGTAGCGCGCGCAAGTCTGCCTCTCAGTCATCTTGCAATGGTGACGCGGTAACGTGCGCGTGTCGCTCGCATGCTGCCAAACGCGCTTGGAACACCATGCGCGCGAATGGGAACGGATACGCTTACGGACACAAAGTCGCATAACGAAAAGCACTGATGAGTCTCTGAAATGAGACGAAACACTATCGATAGAGACGCGCGGGAATAGCTCGCGCGTTCTCTATTGATGTGTCTGCCCGAAACTTTCATTCAGGGAGAATTGAATCATGGATTATCCGCTCATTCGAAATTCACTAGTCTGCCCGTTCTGCAACGGACGCAAGGGCAAGGGTTTGCTCACATGCTGGCCTTGCTATCATTCGCACGACTTGCGCGGTGAATTAAGCGCAAGCGATCGCGCGATTCTGGACCATCAAGAGACTATGGGATTGAACGGACAGGCCGCAACAATCTTTTGCCTCCTGATGTCTGCCTTGATTGTAACTGTCCTGATGCTCGCGCGAGTCTTCATACTCAAATGACTGCCAGTGAATTAGCGCTGAAAGTGATCGCGCATGGTGTTCTCTTTCAAGTAGCACCGTGCAATGCGGAATGGTCGGCTCAACTTGACGCCTACACAGGACTATCTCTCAACTTAGGAGATTCGATTGCGCGCGTTGAATTTTCAGGCTTCGCAAAAGGTCAGCATCGCGAGGAACCGCTAATCACGTTGCGCGCGGCTGGCCCGATTGCTGGCGCGCAAGTCTGGTTTCGCACCGACCTAGCTTTCCGGTCTCTGGTCGCTGCCCTCGCGCAACGTCACCTAGTCTACAAGCCCCAAAGATTCCTAGACTCCTGAAGGGCAACCGGCGCCGTATGTATGCATCTTGGATGCCATGCGGCGCCGGCACAATCTGCTTGGTACGCTTTTTCCAATATAGACTCTGTGTCACGACAAAACGCCCAAACCGAATCAGGAGAATCGAAATCACAATGTCAAGCCTAACTCTCAGGAACAATTCACGACTCGCGCGTCAATCCAGTGACGCCAATTCGCTTGTGTTATCGGACGCGCTCGGTGGCGATTGGGTAATCGCCGATTGCTCAGGCTCTATGGAATCACCCACGCCAGAACGTGGGATGCGCCGTCAAGATTGCGTGCGCCAGGCCCTCGCGCCATATTCCGGCAAGGTCCGCATCATCGGATTCGATTCATCGGCTCGCGAACTCAAATCAGCCGACGAATTGTGGAGCGGCGGGACCACTCACATGAGCACCGCGTTTCGCATTCTGGTAACTCGCAGGCCCGACTATTCGCTCGTCATGTCAGACGGCGCGGTGGCCGATCCCGAGGACACCTTGAGCCTCGCGCGCAAGACCTCGGGCATTATCGACACGCTCTATATCGGCGAGGCGAACCCCGAAGCGGAAGCCTTCATGCGCGAGCTGGCGCACATCGGACACGGGCGCTTCTCAACTTTCGATCTGAGTCAGAAAGCCCTCGGGTTCGCGGGCGCGGTCGCTCTGATGCTCCCGCCGCCATCGGGCAACGTGATTAGACTCTAGAGACGTACCGGTTTCTAACTCCCCTGAAATCGGGAACGGGCCGTCTCGCAATGGGGCGAACGGCCTTAAACTTTCTGGGGATGTGTGGTGCGGCGGATAGCCCGCAGGGTCTCTTTAATCGGCTCTGCGGGCTCTTTTATTAGAGAGACGAATCCAAATCACAGGAGAATCGAGTCATGGGCAACATCGCGAGCGTGGTGCTGAAACAAACGCGCATCACCAAAAACACAGTCCGCTTCGATGTCGATGCGGCAAACACAGATTCACCGATTGCCTCGCTCTATGTCGAGAAGCGAGCATTTCCCGACGGGAAGTTTCCGGCGGCGATCCACGTCACAGTCGAGGTCTTCGGCAGCAATGTCTAACGCGGCAGTTCAGATTCCCCAGGCGTGGAGCGAGCCACCGTGCGATATGCACAAAGCATATTTCCCGGCGACCGTGATGCTCCGCAAAAAGGGCAAGGCTCCGATCTTCCGATGCGAGAAGCATGTCGATCGGGCGATGTTCAAGATACTCAGCAAGACGCATGAGATCGTCGAGCTCGGTGCGCACCATGCAATCGCGATCGAACAATCGCGCGAGGCTGGGCGTTCGATCAATCGCCAAGTCTGCGAGATGCAGAAGCATCAGCGCACGCTGACCGAGATTCGGCGCGACTTCGCGGGATGGCGCAGGCCGGCAAATCAGAACAGCCGACTCGCGGATGAGATTCGCGACCGGCTCGCGAACAGGGGGTCGATAATGGCTAATCAGTGGGGCTACAAACTCAAACAACACCTCAGCTCGTGGGAGCATAAGGGCGACAAAGGCCCGCACAAGGGCCACCACCTCCACGCGGATGATATGCAGGACGTGCATTGTGTCGAGTGTGGAGAGGTTCTATCCGACGCCGATGCGGACGCTGCATGGCCCATGGACTGAACCTTACGTGAAGTAGGGCGAAACCCGCAACTGCGGGTCTGGGCGTCGAATCGCCCACTGATGAGCCCAAAGGAGAATCGAATCATGGCCGAGGAGACGAATCATAAACTCAAACCTGGGCAAATGCTGATGCTCACGGTCGGCGTGCCGTGCCGCGTGGCGATTGGCAACGCGCCCGACGGAACGCTCGACATCGGCATCGTGCCGATGGATGAACCGCAACAGCCGCACGCTCAAGCGGCGGAGGGACCAACGTGGCTGTAGAAGATTCTGCAATCGTAATCAAATCCGTCCTAGGCGCTGAACTGTATCGCGCCAGGGCAACCACCACCCTGCGTAATTCCGTCGTCGAGGCGGTTGACGCACGCGCGAACCTCGAAGGCGCGTACCTCGCAGGCGCGTACCTCGCACGCGCGAACCTCGCAGGCGCGTACCTCGCACGCGCCAACCTCGAAGGCGCCAACCTCGCAGGCGCG